>CAZLTH010000001.1:0-36747 GCA_964562355.1 uncultured Syntrophomonadaceae bacterium
ACTTTCCTGTCAGAAAAAAGGTACTTTTTATATTATAGTAATCCAAAATTATTAGAATATCTTCTATATATTTTTCGCCCATTGTAACATCGAAGGTAAAAGATACTATTTTATCTTTAGTATCAATATAGTAAATAGCTTCCGTGTAGGATACTTGAAAAACAGGTTCAAGCAGGTGGCTGCTCAAGTAAAAGAGGATAAGTAGTAGCGATATGATTCCGTATAGAATTTTTTTCTTTGCCCTTTTGCTATAAAATAACCTAATAATAACTTTCATTATATAGAATCTTATGTTCACTGAAACCCTTTTATGAGCAAAAAAACAACGACTTTTAGATCGTTGTTTTATAAAAATATTTGTGTTTGCTCGTTTATTTAATAAACTTTCTGCCGCCTTTACCATATTTATTATGTGTCTTATTATCTTCTACTCTCGTAGGCTTATGCGGCACACGAGTAGAATTTCCTGTATCAGTAAGCAAAGCTTTTCGAGAGAGATTAATTCTACCCCGGTCATCAATATCTAAAACTTTGACCATTATTTCATCTCCGACTTTTACTACATCTTCAGTTTTATTCACACGCTCATGAGCCAAATGAGAAATATGTATCAACCCACTTTTCCCGGGAAGAATCTCAACAAAAGCACCATAGTTTTCTGTTCTGGTAACTTTACCCAAGTAAGAAACTCCTGGTTCCGCTTCTTTTACAAGGTTTTCAATGATTTCCTTTGCCTTTTCCCCATTTTTGGCATCCAGTGCGGCTATAAATACACTGCCATCAGGCTTGATATCTATTTCGGTGCTTGTCTCAGATATGATTTTATTAATTATCTTACCACCAGGTCCGATAATGTCCCTTATTTTCTCCGGGTCAATTTGCAAAGTTAGAATACGCGGGGCATAGGGTGACATCTCTGGTCGCGGAGCATCAATTGTTGACAGCATTTTTTCCAAAATAGACAAATAACCCTCTTTGGCTCTCTTGAGAGCAGTGGCTAGTAATTCACGAGAGAGACCTTTTGTTTTTATATCCATTTGTAATGCTGTAATGCCGTCTCTTGTACCGGCAACTTTAAAATCCATATCTCCCAAATAGTCTTCCATACCTTGAATGTCAGTAAGAATAGCTGTTTTTTCACCTGAGATAAGTCCCATAGCTATTCCTGAAACAGGTTTTTTTATGGGTACCCCTGCATCCATCAAAGATAAAGAAGCAGCACATACACTTCCCATAGAGCTAGAGCCGTTTGACCCAATTACTTCTGAAACCAAACGAATAGCGTAAGGAAAATCTTCTTCTGTTGGAATCACCGGCAGCAACGCTTTTTCAGCCAAAGCACCATGGCCAATTTCCCGACGACCTGGCCCACGCATAAAGCCCGCTTCTCCTACACTATAAGGAGGAAAGTTATAATGGTGCATAAACCTTTGCGTTTCTTCTACCCCTAATCCATCAAGTTTCTGTACATTACCCAAGGATCCCAGAGTACATACATTTAAAACCTGTGTCTGTCCCCTATTGAATAATGCGGAGCCATGTGTTCTGGGAAGATAGCCTGCTTTACAGCTTACAGGTCTGATTTCATCCGGTTTTCTTCCGTCAGGGCGAATCTCTTTTTCTACAATTCTTTTTCTGACTATCTCTTTAAGAAGATTTTCAAAACATGCATTTATATCTTTGGCTTTTTCAGGGTATTCGGAAAGCAAAGCTTCTTTAGTTTCTTTTTTTATACTGGCAATCTTTTCTTCTCGTGCTAGCTTCTCCTCAATCAAAAGAGCTGCCTCTATTTTTTCTGGAGTAGTAACTTTTATTTTTTCTACAATTTCTACTGCCGGCTCAAAAAGAGGCACTTCCCTTTTCTGCTTTGCGCAAGTATCAAGCATACTTTCCTGTAAGGAAACAATTTCTTTAATCACCTCGTGACCCTTGATAATAGCTTCTAGTAAATTTTCTTCTGAAACTTCTGCAGCTCCAGCTTCTACCATCATAATAGCCTCTTTTGTGCCGGCTACTACTAGGTGGAGAGTACTTTTTTCTCTTTCTTTAGCATTTGGATTAATAACATATTCTCCGTCTACTAAACCTACAACTACTGCCGCTACGGGTTCTGCAAAAGGAATGTCAGAAATTGATAACGCCGCCGATGCCCCTATTATGGCCAGAGCTTCTGGTGGGCAGTCCTGATCCACAGATAAAACTGTAGCTACAATATGTACTGAGTTTCTAAATCCTTTTGGGAATAGTGGTCTAAGTGGTCTATCTGTTAATCTGGCCGCTAGAATGGCCTTTTCAGTAGGTCTTCCCTCTCTTTTTATAAATCCTCCGGGTATTTTGCCGGCGGCATACATTCTTTCCTCATAGTCAACAGTCAAAGGAAAGAAGTCAATGCCGTCTCTAGGCTCTGCAGATGCTGTTGCAGTAACTAAAACAATACTATCACCATAGCGAACCAAAACAGCCCCCCCTGCTTGCTGTGCTAGCTCACCAACCTCCAGAACTAAAGAACGCTCTGCAAGTATTAATTTGAATTGTTCCATTTAATAATATCCTCCTTCTACTCTTCAGAAAAGAGCGGGGATACCCCCCGCTCTTCCTTTTATCGTCGTAATTCCAGTTTGCTTAGAATCAGCTGATATCTCGCAACTTCATTTTTTTTCAGGTAATTAAGAAGCCCACGCCTTTGTCCAACCATTTTTAGAAGTCCTCTTCTGGAATGATGATCTTTTTTATGAGTCTTTAAATGCTCTGTCAGATGCCTTATTCTTGCTGTTAAAAGAGCAATCTGTACTTCAGAAGAACCGGTATCCTTTTCGTGTACCTGAAATTCTTCAATAATACCCTGTTTTTTGATACTGAGTGTCATGCTGATATTCACCTCCTCATGTTCTTTATCCCCATTAGCCAAGAAAAACGTCGGAGCAGCGATTTTCCTAGCATAAGGTTTTTATCCTCTAGTATTTTATCACAGATAAAATGTATTGTAAATCAATTAAATTTGCCGTATCCTTCTATTATCTTTTTTGCCGTCAAGACATCCTGTCTAATTTGACTCTTTAATTTTTCCCTATCCTTAAAAGATCGTTCCTCTCTTAGTTTTTCTAAAAAAGAAACAACTAATACCTCTCCATAAATATTTTCCGAGAAATTTAGTAAATGAATTTCTACTGCTAGAGTTTGTCCAAAAACAGTCGGTCTAAAACCCAAGTTGGAAAGACCATAATATTGCCTGTTTTTATAAGTTGCCATGACCAAATAGACCCCATTGGCAGGTAAGATAATATCACTAGGCAACTGTAAGTTAGCAGTAGGAAATCCTAAAGTTCTACCAATTTTTCTGTCAGAAACAACAGTTCCTCTAATAAAATAGTTATAGCCCAGAATTTTGGATACTTCGTCTACCTTCCCTTGTAGCAATTTAGTTCTAGCTAAAGAGCTACTGACGATTTTATTATTAACTATTACCGGTTCTATAATTTCAACGCTGAAACCTGATTCTTTAGCGATATGTTCCAATTCAAAAGTTGTTCCTTTTCCCTGATGACCAAAAGTATAATCAAATCCAACTACCACACCACTAATAGCAAATTTTTTAGTCAGATAAATTTCTAGAAACTCTTCCGCTAGCAAAGAGGCAAATTTCTTGGTAAATTTTTCAACGAAGACAATGTCTATGCCGATGTTTCCCAACATTAGACATCTATCATTGATTGTAGTTAAAAGATAAGGTTTCTTTTTTTTTTCTAGCACTTTATAAGGGTGGGGCTCAAAAAGCAATACAGATGATTTTTGTCTCATAAGCTGAGCTTTCTTAACAGTTTTTTTAATTATGGCCCTATGTCCTAAATGAACACCATCAAAATTTCCTAATGCCATAACTGTATTTGGGGGAAGATTAGAGGTGCTATCAGCGTGTATTACTTCCATTTGGTTTGTCCTCCTTCTAAACAAATACTGTACTCGGTTTGATAACAATTTCATCAGCAGTTTTATGGATTTTTCCCAGAGCAATAATGCTATACTTATCATATAGACGAACTAGATCATTGTCAGAAGGAATCAATTCCGAAGGAACTTCTATAAAATTCCCATTGCTGATTTTTATAGCATCTTTTTTATCCAATATCAGAGAAGGAAGGTGAGGGAAAGGATAATCAAGGGGGTGTAAAGCTTTATCTATGAGTTCTTCCCTAGTCAAAGAATCAATTTCTTCTAGTAGACAAGAGGTTTTGATACTAAATGGTCCTACACAGGTTCTTATTAAAAAAGACATAAAGCCGACAGTACCCAGATTTTTGGCTAAATCAGCACATAGAACGCGCATGTAGGTTCCACTTGAACATTCCACGTCAAAAAGCAGGGAAGAAGGTGTTTCTCGTACAATATTTATACTGTATATCGTTATTGTTCTTGGAGGGGGATCAACTTCTATTCCTTTTCTCGCCAGTTCATAAAGTCTCTTGCCCTTGTAATGTACAGCTGAGTATATAGGCGGTTTTTGTTTTTGTGTCCCGATAAATTTCTTTAACGCTCCATCTATAACGGAAGCATTTAGTGAAGGGATTTTCTGTTCATCTATAATCTTTCCGGCAATATCGCCCGTATCTGTAGATTTGCCCAGAGTAAGCTCTACCCTATACGACTTTTTAGTGGCGGTAACAAAAGAAGCCAGCTTTGTCCCTTTCCCTGTTGCCAGTACTAAAACTCCCGCTGCAGCAGGATCAAGAGTACCTGTATGACCTGTTTTAACTTTGTGTTTCCGACGAAAAAAAGACACAACGTCATGAGAAGACATACCAGGCGGCTTCAGTACATTTAAAAAGCCATTCATTATGAAAATACCGCATCTATTTGTTTGAGCACCTTGTTTTTTACTTGCTCCAAAGGAAGATTTTTAAAAGTACAGCCTGCGGCATTTTTATGTCCTCCTCCACCGAAAACTTGTGCAAGTCTACTTACATTAACATTTCCTGTTGATCGAAAACCTACTTTTATTTCACCAGTTTTTTTAACATGAAACAGCAGCCCAACTTCAACGTTTTTCATATTAATAGTATAGTTAATTAGTCCATCCAAATCTTCACCTTTTGCTAAACAATTATTTAGCATTATATAGTCAATTACTATCCAGGCTATCTTTTTATCCTTTGACATTTCCAACTTTTGCAAGCCTTCCTTCAAAAGACAAAATGCAGGAAAACTTATCTCATCAAATATTTTTGTAGTGATAGCTCTTAAATCAAAACCTGTTTGTAGTAAAGCAGCAGTAATAGCAAAAGATTTATAGCTGGTGTTGGAGAATTTATAATTTCCTGTATCGGTACTAATAGAAACATACAAACACTCTGCTATTTTAGTATCAATTTGTATCGAAAATAACCGGAACAAATCATAAATAATTTCTCCGGTTGCTGCTGCCTCAGGAACTACCAAGTTTAAAAGACCAAACCCAGTATTTGAAACATGATGATCAATATTAATGATTGTTGTTTTATCTAGCTGGTCAGCAAATCTGCCCAAGCGAGAAAGGTCACTGGAATCAAGAACAATACAAACAACCTTGCTAAAATCAGAAAAATTTTCTACCAAAGGCAAGCCGTCTAAAAGAAAACGATATTTTTCAGGAGTTTTATCATTAATTATAATTGTAAAATCTTTTTTTAAAGCAACCAACATATGACCCATGGCCGCCATAGAACCTATGCTGTCACCATCAGGATTAACATGCGAAATCAAAACAAACTTTTCTTCTTTGGCTATCTTTTCTTTTATAAGCTGGTAATCAAAGTTCATGTTTTTCTCCAGGTTTAGGAGAGTTTAAGCTTTTTAAAATTTTATTGATATGATCCCCATATTCCATAGATGTATCAAGTTGAAAGAGCAACTGGGGAATATGTCTGATTCTAATCCTTTTGCCCAGTTCCATACGTATAAATCCAGCACTTTTTCGCACAATCTCTAATATTTCTGTAACATCCGTATCTTGGTCTTTGGCATAAATACTTAAAGAGATTTGGGCATAGCTCAAATCTCCTGTCATCTTAACTCCCGTAATACTAATTACCCCGACAGACAGACGAGGATCTTTAACTTCTGTTTTAATAATATCACTTACTTCTCGCTTAATTTCCTCAGCAACTCTGTAATTTCTTTGCTTCGACATTTATACTTATCCCCTTTAATTAGTAGTCAGGAGTCAAAAGAGACAATTCCCATTCTTCTGCTGATGCTGTTAAAATAAATTTAACTTTGAAAACTGTTAAATGGTTTCCAAAGTATGACTTAACAGCACAATCTCACTTTCCCCGGCAATTTCATCTGTGATTTTATTTAATTGTTTATATACCGGAACTGTTGAGTTAGCAACACATACTACAGCCAAGATACTTCTTTGCCACTTATCATGATAACCGATTTCCGAAAATGATACATTATATTTTTTCCTAATTCTCAAAATTAAACCTTTTAGTATTTTACGTTTATCTTTTAAGGACTGGGCCTGTGGAAAATGCAGTTCCAAGTTTAACAACCCTACTATCACAAAAGGTCAACACCTATTCTGGTTGAATTTTTTGTATAAAATAACCCTCAATAATATCTCCCTCTTGAATATCATTGAATTTTTCCAGCATAATACCACATTCAAACCCGGCAACTACTTCTTTGGCATCTTCTTTAAATCTTTTGAGAGAAGACAAAGAACCCTCATGTACAACTATACCATTCCTTATTATCCTTGCACTGAGTTGACGTGTGATTTTACCATCCAAAACATAGCAACCGGCAATAGTACCGACTTTTGATACCTTAAATAATTGTCGCACTTCAACCTGACCAGAAACAACTTCTTTGTACTCCGGAGCCAACATACCTCTAGCAGCTTTTTTCAGGTCATCAATAGCTTCATATATTACCCGGTACAATCTTATTTCGACTTTTTCTTTTTCTCCTATTTTTCTTACAGTAGCGGAAGGCCTAACATTAAATCCAATAACAATGGCGTTAGAAGCCGCAGCAAGCATGATGTCAGATTCAGTAATTGCACCAACACCACTATGAATAATGTTTAAATAAACAGTGTCTGATATATCCAACTTCATGAAGGATTCCTGCAATACCTCAACGGAGCCGTGCACATCAGCTTTTATGATTATATTAAGATCATTTGCTTCGCCTTCTTCCAAGCGAGTGAAGAGGTTTTCCAAAGTAACTCTTTGAACACGTTTCAAACTACTTAACCGCTTTTTTTGCAAACGTCTTGCTGCAAGCTGTCGTGCCAGTTTTTCATCTTTAACTGCTTGCAATATGTCTCCTGCTTCCGGAGTAGTTGATAATCCTAAAATTTCAACAGGGGTGGCAGGCAGACCTTTTTTTATCTTTTCCCCTTTATAATCATGCATTGCTCTAACTTTGCCGGCAATATTACCACAGATTATAGGGTCGCCAACTTGCAGTGTCCCATCTTGAATCAAAACAGTAGCCACTACGCCTTTACCTTTATCAAGCCTTGCTTCAATAACTGTTCCCATAGCCTTTTTTGTAGGATTAGCTCGTAGCTCGGCTATTTCTGCCACTAGAAGAATCATTTCCAGTAATTCATCAAGTCCTTCTTTTTTTATAGCAGAAACATGCACGTAAACAGTCTCTCCACCCCACTCTTCCGGTATTAGATTATATTCTGCCAGCTGTTGTTTGACCTTATCAGGATTGGCATTTTCCTTGTCAATTTTGTTAATAGCTACAACAATCGGCACATCAGCGGCTTTGGCATGGTTGATCGCTTCTACAGTTTGAGGCATAACGCCATCATCAGCAGCTACAACCACAATAGCAATATCAGTAGCTTTTGCCCCACGAGCACGCATGGCAGTAAATGCTTCATGTCCGGGAGTATCGAGAAAAGTTATTTTTCTCCCGTTTACATCTACCTGGTAAGCTCCAATATGCTGCGTGATACCACCGGCTTCCTGCGCAGTTACGTTTGCTTTTCTGATGGCATCCAAAAGAGAAGTTTTTCCATGATCAACATGTCCTAAAATAGTTGCTACAGGCGGACGAATTATAGACATTTTCAGATCAGTTTCTTCTTGTAAAGATAATAGAAGTTCCGCCTCTTGGAGGTCTTCTTTTATCTCGATTTTTATGTCAAGTTCATCAGCGAGTAAAATCAGAACATCCGGATCCAGTGGTTCATTGATAGCTGACATAAATCCTAAGTCAACAAGACGAGTCATGATGTCTGAAACATTAATGTCAAGAACATCAGCTAACTCCTTGGGGTTTACATTTTCTTCAACTATAATAGTTTTAACTGCTTTTTTGGCAAGTTCTCTACTTCTTTCTTCCGCTTTACGAGCTTTGCGGCTTGGAACTTTTTCTTTTTTAACTTTAGAGAGAGATGGTTTTTTTCTCTCCTGTTTTGGAGACTCTTTTTCTTTTTGAGGCAAAGTCCCTAAGTCTTCTTTGTTTTCTCCTCGCAAATGTGCTTTTATTTTCGAAGCACTTTGCTCTTCAATCATACTCATATGATTTTTTACTTTTACATCAATTCCCGCTAACAATTCGATTATTCTTTTGCTGGGAATACCAAGTTCTTTGGCAAGTTCATAAACACGTAATTTGCCCAATACCTGCACCTCCATCATGTAATCTTTTCATACTTAACCATATCTCCCCGGGTTAGCTTTGCAACTATGGCTTTTGCAAAGCCAGCATCGGTACATATTACTACTGCCCGGGGGGTTTTACCCAGCGCTTTCCCAAAGTCATCCTTAAAAGATGTCTCATAAAGCGGCATATTGTACCTTTTGCTTTGAGTGTAAAAAAAACTTTTGGTTTGAATTGATGCATCAAGCGCTAATAAAATCAGTTTTCCTTTATGACGCTGTAGGGTTCTTAGAGAATGTTCATAGCCAGAAACTATTTTACCCACTCTGTAAGCAATACCAATTAAGCTGCATATAGAATCAGTCATCTTTAGTCAAACTTTCCTGAAGCTGTTCTATGATATCCGGAGAGATAGGATGTCTCAAACTTTTTGCCAACTTCTTCTTTTTTATAACGATATCCAGACATTCTTCTTTTAGGCACACATATGCTCCTCTGCCTGCTTTTTTACCAGTAAAATCCAAATAAACATCTCCCTCCGGGGTTTTAACAATCCTAACAAGGTCTTTTTTATTTTTTTTCTCCCCACATCCCAAGCAAACCCTGAGAGGTAATTTGCGTATTTTTTTGAGCAATTTTTTCTCACTCCGGTGCTTTATTTTTTTCAGCCAAGCGAGCTTCACTAACAATATCAATTTTACAACCAGTCAGCTTGGCAGCAAGTCTGGCATTCTGTCCCTCTTTGCCAATAGCCAAGGAAAGTTGATAATCAGGGACAGTAACAAAAGCATTTTTCTCTCCTTCTTTTATAGCCACTGAAAGTACCTTTGCCGGACTCAGGGCATTGGCTACGTAAATTTCTAGATCCTCATCCCACTTGACTATATCAATCTTTTCGCCTTTTAACTCACTAACTACCATTTGAACTCTGTTTCCTCTGTGTCCTACACAGGCACCTACCGGATCAACATCATTATTTTTAGAGTGAACGGCAATTTTCGAACGATATCCCGCTTCGCGAGCTACGGACTTGATTTCTACTATTCCATCAAAAATTTCTGGCACCTCTAACTCAAACAAACGTTTTAACAAACCCGGGTGGGTCCTACTTACTATAATTTGAGGTCCTTTTGTGGTTTTTTTAACTTCACTTATAAAAACTTTAACTCTTTCACCTTGCTTATACAAATCTCCCTGCACTTGTTCTAAAGGAGGAAGAATTGCTTCGGTACGTCCCAAATCAATAACCACATTTTTTTGTTCAAATCTTTGTATTGTACCTGTAACAATGTCTTGCTCTCGATCCATAAAATCTTCATAAATCAATTCTCTTTCAGCTTCTCTGATACGCTGTATAACAACTTGCTTGGCTGTTTGTGCAGCCACTCGTCCAAAATTTCTAGGTGTAACTTCGCGTTCTGCTATGTCCCCAATTTCATAGTTTGGATTAATTTCTCTTGCTTCTTGTAAAGAAATTTCTTGCATAGCAGTTTCTGGTTTTTCAACGATATTCAATAAGGAGAATATTTTCATCTCACCGGAAGTAGTGTCCAAATGGACTTTGACATTGCCGCTGTTGTTAAAATTACGTTTATATGCAGAGATTAACGCAACCTCAATAGCTTCTAATAAAACTTTTTTTTCTATACCCTTTTCCTTCTCAATTGCCTCTAGGGCTGTGAAAAAATCTTGATTCACTTCTTCCTCTCCTTAAATGTCAAGTGAGCTTTAGCAATTTTAGTCAGAGGAATATTTATATTTTCATCTTCCTTGGTAATTACAAGTTCTTCCTTTATTACCCCAACAATCTTTCCTGTATTCTTTTTACTACCTTTTATCGGCGTATAAGTATATATACAGGCTTCTCTCTCTACAAATCTTTCATAATCTGATTTCTTTTTCAACGGCCTCTCTATTCCTGGCGATGATACTTCCAGATTATAGGCTCTATTCATGTTAAGTGAGATATCTGCCTTTGAGGGAAGATGTGTCACTTTTCCTATAATAGGTTCCTCTCTGTCAAGAAGATCACTCAGTATTCTGCTGACTTTTTCACAGTCCCGCAATTGAATACCTAGAGGAGTATCAATTAAGACTCTTAACACCCATCTATTTCCCTCTTTCAGAAGAGAAAGATCAACCAGTTCATAACTTTGCAAGCTAGATGATAAGCTAAAAGCATCACGTATCAATGTTATAACATTTTTTTCAGCCAATTGATAAAACCACCTAATCCATAACTAAGATTAAAGAGTGGGGCAATGCCCACTCTTTACAAAAATAAACGCTTTTTCCATTGATCATATTGTAACACAGAAAAAGAGCTAACGCAAGCTTGCTATTTCAATTGCTCAGCTCTGGTAAAGTACCTGATAATCTCCCAATACATTTTTATCCTGGCAGCAAGCCCTTTAATAATACCTAATTTTTCCTCTTTCATAACATGAGACATATCTGGTAACATTATTTTTTTAACTTCGTTCTTTTGAGATTTAATATGCTTCGTTAAAGCAATTTCTACCCCAAAACGAGCTATCTCCATATCGGGAATTTTTTCGAGGACAGTCCTACGAATTGCTCGTTGACCCGACAAATAAGGAGCTACTTTTTGTGCTAGATCTGTTGTCAGGCGTCCTTTTTTAAATATGCCAACAGTCATAACCGTACTCCCTTCCATAACAGGAAGAAGAAGAGAAAAAACATGCTCAGAGACTAAGCCGATTAAATCAGCATCCAAAAATAAAATTATATCAGCTTCTGTAGAATCCAAACCTACTTTCATAGCTGCCCCTTTCCCTCTGTTTTCCGGTAGCTCTATGACAGTGACACCATATCTTAAAGAGACTTCCGCTGTTTTATCTGTTGAGCCATCACTAACAACTATTACTGTATCAATTATATTTACTCTTTTTAAAACTTTTATAATAGCTCCTATTGTCTTTGCCTCATTAAAAGCAGGGATAATTGCTGCTATTTTCATACTTATACCACCTATTCCCAGTTTATTGATTCCTTGATAGTCTTTATTAGCGTATCTACCAAGTATTTCTCAGAGACTTTTTTAATAACTTGACCTTTTCTAAAAACCAAACCTTCTCCCTGACCGCCAGCCACACCAAAGTCAGCTTGGCGAGCTTCACCAGGGCCATTAACAGCACATCCCATTACGGCAATCTTTATAGGCTCCTTTAGAGTTGCCACCTTCTCTTCTACTAATTGCACAAGGGGAATCAAATCAATATTGCACCTTCCACAAGTAGGACATGATATAATTTCCGGACCAAATTTTCTGACTCCAGTTGCCTGTAAAATCTCTTTGGCAACCTTTACTTCTTCCAGCGGGTTAGCAGTTAATGATACCCGTAAAGTATCACCGATGCCTTCCAGCAAAAGATACCCCAGCCCAATTGCAGATTTCACCGTTCCTCTCAAGTAAGTACCGGCTTCTGTTACACCGATATGTAAAGGATACTTTGTTTTGCTAGCTATGAGTCTATAAGCCTCTATAGTAGTTTTTACATCGGCAGACTTAAGAGAAAGTATAACATTTTTAAAAGAAACTTTTTGTATGATAGCAATATATTTAAGCGTTTGCTCTACCATGGCTGTAGCACTGGGAAAACCCCATTTTTTTAGGATCTCTTTCTCCAGCGATCCTGCATTAACTCCCAATCGTAACGGTATGTTTCTTTGGTTTGCCTTGGCTACTATTTTAGAAAAATTTTCAAGACCGCCTATATTACCTGGATTTATACGTAACAAATCGATAGGTTTGTCCAACGATTGCAGAGCCAGTGAAGAGTCAAAGTGAATATCAGCAACTAAAGGAACACTAATCTTTTCCTTTATAGATGCTAGGGCATGCACGGAGGCAAGGTCTGGTACAGCTACCCTTATTACCTCTACGCCCGCTTTTTCCAAAGTATGAATCTGCGTTACTGTAGCTGTAACATCTTTTGTGCGAGTAGTAGTCATAGATTGAATACTCACAGGACTATCTCCCCCGAAAATAAGGCTACCTACCTTAACCGGGTGCGTAAAATTTCTTTTGGACAGCACTTCACCACTTACCT
Source organism: uncultured Syntrophomonadaceae bacterium (assembly GCA_964562355.1). GTDB lineage: Bacteria > Bacillota > Dethiobacteria > PWVN01 > PWVN01 > CAZLTH01. The sequence continues at coordinate 12,681 of CAZLTH010000001.1, forward strand.
TCTTTAAAATAAAAGTCTGATTATATCTTTGTAAGTAATAGCAATCATTAATAAAATTAAGAGAGAAAAACCTATAAAATGTATGAAATTTTCCTTCTTGGGATCAATAGGGCGTTTTCTGATGGCTTCAATAATTAAAAATATTAATCTGCTGCCATCTAAAGCCGGAATAGGTAACAAATTAAGTAACCCTAGGTTGATACTTAATACAGCTGCCAGAGAAAGAAGGTTAACAATACCTGTTTGTGCTACTTCCCCTACAATACTAACAATACCCACGGGTCCAGCAAGATTGGCTGGGATCTCTCCCGTAAACATTTTTACTAGACTATCTAAAATAAAAGCAATAAACATCAGGGTATTTCTAGCTCCTAGGTGTAAAGAAGGCAATAAGCGAAATCTGACAGTTTCAGGTCCTATACCGATAAGACCATGACCTGTTCGATAATCCTTTTCAGGTAATAGGGAAAAGCTTAATACTTCTTTATTTCTTTCAATAACTATGCTGATTTCTTTTTCAGGATGTGCATTTATTTCTCTGACTACTTGCTCCCAAGTTTCTACAGGTTCTTGATTAATTGTCAAGATAGTATCTTTAACCTGCAACCCTACCTCTGCTGCTCTACCTTCTGGAAAAACCTGACCGATCTGCACTGGAAATGTTGTTACTCCTAGAAAAGCGAAATAAATTGTAAAAAATAATACTACTGCTAGGAGAAAGTTCATCAATGGTCCGGCAATTATCGTCAGAAAACGATTTTTGACAGATTGAGCCTGAAAGCTATCAGGCTCACCTGCTTCTTCCGGGTCTTCCCCTGTCATGCGTACAAATCCTCCTAAAGGGAAAATACGCCAAGAATAGGTTGTTTCTTCATATTTCCAGGATATCACCTTAGGTCCGAAGCCCATAGCAAATTCTTTTACTTTTATACCCATTTTCTTGGCAACAAGAAAATGGCCTAGTTCATGAAAAAAAATAAGTAGCCCAAAGACAAAAACAGAAGCAACTATAGTAATACTCAAAACTATCGTCTCCTTTTTTCAATAACTTGTGCAGCTTCCCGACGAGCCCATTGATCCACAGCTAAAAGATCATCAATGCTAAAATCCTTCATTGAGCTGTGAACTGACATTACTTTTTCAATTACAGTAGATATGCCTAAAAAACTAATTTTACTGCGTAAAAAATATTCTACAGCAATTTCGTTGGCTGCATTTAAAACTGCCGGCATAGTTTCGCCAATTTTTCCTGCTGCATAGGCCAATGCCAAGCAAGGAAAATTTTCATTATCAGGCTCTTGAAATGTCAACCTTCCGATTTTAGCTAAGTGAAGTTTTTTTGCCGTTCCTGACCAGCGTTCCGGGTAAGATAAAGAATATTGTATAGGTAAATTCATATCCGGAAAACCCATCTGCGCTAGCTGAGAACCATCAATAAATTCAACAAAAGAGTGTATTATACTCTGAGGGTGAATTACAACATCAATATTATCATAACCAATATTAAAAAGCCAGCGAGCTTCAATAACTTCCAGTCCTTTATTCATAAGTGTTGCCGAGTCTATAGTGATTTTATTTCCCATTTTCCAGTTAGGGTGGTTTAAGGCTCTGGCAGGGGTGATATTTTTCATTTCAGTATGATTACAACCTAAAAATGGCCCCCCAGAAGCTGTGAGAATCAACCTAGCTACAGCCTCTGTTTTATAGCCTTGTAAACATTGAAAGATAGCAGAGTGTTCACTGTCAACAGGAAGAATTGTAGCGCCATTTTCTTTAGCTAACCGGCAAACAATATTTCCACCTGCTACCAAAGTTTCTTTATTGGCCAAAGCGATAGTTTTACCCTTTTTAATAGCTTCAATGGTAGGGAGAAAACCACTAAACCCTACTGTCGCCACTAGAAGAATCTGAAAATCCGGTTTTTGAGCAATCTCAACCAAAGATTCTGTGCCTCCATTAACAGTAACCTTTAAATCAGCAACTTTTTTTTTAAGAATCCAAGCTTTATCTGTATCATCTACGGATACATAAAGCGGCTTGTATTTTCTGATTTGTTCTTCCAAGAGTTCTATATTAGTTTTTGCTGCCAAGCCAATAACCTTAAGTTCAGCAGGATAATTATCCACGACCTGAAGAGCCTGCCTACCGATAGATCCAGTTGAGCCTATTATGAACAATTTCTTCATTTTTAACCCCTTCTTAAGATAGGGGACGAAATATCTCCGTTAAAGAGAGTGTGTGCCCCCCTCTATTAGACAAAAAGTAACATTTGTCGATAAACGCACTACTAACGAAAATTTTTAATGAGATACAGTTTGCAGTTTTTCTAATGCGCTATATAATGCTGGCAACCAGCAACTGATCTTTAATTTCTAATCTCTGAATATTTTCTAACATTGCAAATTAATTACCTTTGAAGGTATAGTACAGTATTAAAGTAGTAATAATAAGAAAATATAAAACAAGGGTGCAGCAAAAATAATACTATCAAATCTATCTAGGAACCCACCGTGACCGGGAATAACTTTACCGGAATCTTTAACTTTAAAATGACGTTTCAAAGCAGAAATAAGCAAGTCTCCCAGCAAACCAGAAAGAGAAATCAGCAGTGATAATATAAACAAAATGGGGAAGTCCAGTTTCATATGTCTCCCAAATAAGAGCAGTAGAACAAGAGTAAACAAGATACCACCTAAAGCGCCTTCAATAGTTTTTCCGGGACTTATCTTGCGAGCAAGTTTTCTTTTACCAAAATTTGTACCAGCAAAAAAAGCTCCGGTATCGTTAGCCCAGATACCCACAAATAAAAAAACAGAGAACAGGAGACCTTGTTCTAAGGCTCTTAATGGCAATAAAAAACTAAGGCAACCTACGATATAAAGAACTCCCCACAAAAAAGACATTATCTTCCACGGAGTAAAGTGTGGGAAAAAAAATACCAAAAATCCGCTATAAAAAAGTATTACTAAAATTAGCACTATACCAAAACTGGCAGGGAAATGATATTGTACTGTTAGTAAAAATAAAGCCGGTAAACAAGCTATTATTTTCTCTGAAATGAATGGTTGAGATCTGTCTAGCATCGTCAAGTACTCCCACAGGCTGATTAAAGCAATGCTAGCTATAAGTATAAAATAAACAAGCCCTCCACTATAAATAGCATACACAATCACGGGTATGCCTACCAGTGCCGCTATAATTCTATGTAGCAACATTTATTTGTATTCACCTCTATTTATAATTAAGGTTAAGAGAGGACGAGGTTAAGAGGTTAAAAGAGGCAGAAAAACCCCATGACCCCTTTTCGTCTCTTCGTCTCTTTATCTCTTTACCTTTTCGTCTAAAGCCTAATACCCCCGAAACGCCGCTCCCTTTTTTGATATTCTAAGAGAGCTTTTAAAAATTCTTCTTTACTAAAATCAGGCCACATAGTTTCAGCAAACCAAAATTCTGTATAAGCCAGTTGCCATAGCAAAAAATTACTTAATCTGAACTCACCACTAGGTCTGATAAGAAGATCGGGATCAGGCAGTCCTTTTGTGTATAAAAAATCAGCAAACATCTTTTCATTTATATCCCTAGGAGAAATAGTACCTGTAAGAATTTTTTCAGATATAATTTTAACTGCTCTTATAATCTCTGTTCTTCCACCATAGTTGAAAGCCAAGTTTAGAATAAGACCAGAACCATTTTTAGTTTTATCAACTGCTTCCAATATAGCAGCACGAGTATTCAGAGGCAAGCCTGTAAGTTCACCAAAAATCTGGAGCTTTATATTATTCCTTATTAATTTTTCCAGCTCAGTTTCCATAAATTTAATTGGCATTTGCATCAAAAAATCAACTTCTGAGGCGGGTCTACGCCAGTTTTCTGTTGAAAAAGCGTAGAAAGTTAAAACTTTAAGATTAACTTCACCTGACCACTTAACTACATTTCTCATAGTATCTATACCAGCATTATGGCCATAAATACGCCTAAAACCTTTTTTCTTTGCCCAACGACCGTTACCATCCATTATAATAGCAACATGTAGAGGCACTTCTCCGGAAACGACCTGTGTTAGTAATTTTTTTGTGTTTGAAGTAGACCGTAATTTTTTAAATATTCCTCCAGATAAGTAAGTAGGCACCTGACAAGTCATCTCCTTTACGTTAAACAGACCCCTTTTTATTCAAGGGGTCCTTTTAAATATTTAAGTTAAAGGGCGAATAGATTCTCTGCAGCTATAATTAATTCTATCAGGTCTTCTGTTATTATGTTTTGCCTGACAACCCGGTAGTTATTGGATAGATTCCTAGTGGTGGGGGGAGCTGTTTTTTTTACTGTTTTACGGTATCCTGATTTATCCAGAATTGAAACCGCTTCTTCTAGGGTTAATCCTAGGACATCCGGCATATCATTTAAAAAAGGTTTTAAAATCATGTTTTGAGGATGTCTATTTCTTTATCTTTTAATACGATATCTATCTCTTTGATATATCTATCGGTAATCTTTTGAACTTCATTTTGTGAGCGTCGGACTTCGTCTTCGGAAATATCCTTAATTTTACCCATCTCTTTAAAGATATCATTGGCTTCTCTGCGAAAATTTCTGATAATAACACGAGTTTCCTCTGTTTTTTTTCTAACAACTTTCACCAATTCATGTCTTCTTTCCCGGGTAAGTTCAGGAATTGATAAACGAATAACAGAGCCATCATTATTAGGGGTCAACCCCAAATCGGATCTAAGTAAAGCTTTTTCAACATCGGCAATTATTCCTTTATCCCATGGCTGCACTACCAAAAGCCTTGGTTCTGGGGCAGAAATATTAGCAAGTTGATTTAGTGGTGTTGTAGTGCCATAATAATCTATATTGATTTTGTCTAGCAAGGATGGGGTTGCTCGACCAGCTCTAAGTGTTTTGAATTCTCGAATTAAAGCCTCTAAGGATTTCTGCATTTTTCCTGTAAAAGTTTTTAAAATATCTTCATTCATTTCACACACCCCTTAACCAATGTTCCGATTTTTTCACCCATAATAACTTTTTTGATATTTCCAGATTTGTTTAATCCGAAAACAATCAGAGGGATTTGGTTATCCATACACAAAGAAGCAGCTGTGGAGTCCATTACCCCTAAGTTTTTACTTAATAAATCCATGTGGTTCATTTCTGTGAATTTGTTAGCAGAAGGGTTCAATAAAGGATCTGCATCATATATAGCGTCTACCTTTCCTTTTGCCAGCAAGATTACTTCCGCCTCAATTTCTGCGGCTCGCAAGGCAGCAGTAGTATCAGTAGAAAAATAGGGGTTACCTGTACCCCCGGCAAATATCACCACCCTATTTTTTTCAAGATGCCTGATAGCGCGGCGACGGATATAGGGTTCTGCAACCTGACGCATTTCTATGGCTGTTTGCACTCTAGTATCAACAGAAATGTTTTCAAGAGCATCCTGCATAGCCAGAGCATTAATAACCGTAGCCAACATGCCCATATAATCAGCAGTAGCTCTGTCCATGCCTTTTTTACTAGCAGGAGCTCCTCTCCATATGTTGCCACCACCAACCACCACAGCAATTTGAACTTTAAATCTAACTAATTCTCTTACTTGCTCAGCAATGGACTTTAATACTTCGGAATCAACACCATAACCTTTTTCTCCCGCCAGGGCTTCTCCGCTAAGTTTCAAAACAACTCTCTTATACTTCGGCTCATCCATTAAAGTCCTGTTACCTCCATTGTTAAGGTAGGAGGACATATCTCCTTTTAAGGGGAGGTCTGTACCCCTCCGTGTATTATTCTACGTGTTTCCGATATTTCCTTTTAAGTATTTTAAAAAAAGAACACTTAAGTGTTCTTTTTTTAAAATATATTACTTTTTAGTAACAGCCGCTACTTCTGCCGCTAGGTTGCAGTTTTTCTTTTCTAACCCATCACCCATTTCAAAACGAGTATAACGACGTATATTGATATTTTCTCCTATATGAGCAATCTTTTCAACTAAAATATCTTTTATTTTTTTATCTGGGTCTTTAACAAACTTTTGCTCCAGTAAACAATTTTCTTCCCAAAACTTTACCATTCTACCTGCAACGATTTTTTCTGCGATTTTTTCCGGCTTTCCCTCTTGAAGAGCTTGTTTTTTCAAAAAAGCTTCCTCTTTATCTATTACCTCTTGCGGAACATCGTCTTTAGACAAGTAAGCAGGATTAGTTGCAGCAATATGGAGACATATATCTCTCACCATAAATTTAAACTCTTTATTCTTAGCAACAAAATCTGTTTCACAATTAACTTCAACTAAAACACCAATTTTACCACCTAAGTGTATATAAGAGTCCACAATGCCTTCTGCAGCAACCCGACTTGCCTTTTTAGCTGCGGCGGCAAGACCCTTCTCCCGTAACAATTCTTTTGCTTTTTCTAGGTTGCCCTTTGTTTCTACTAGAGATTTTTTACAATCCATCATTCCTGCTCCAGTAGCTTGCCTTAACTCCTTAACCATGGAGGCATCTATCATGTACAGACTCCTTTCTTTGAATCCTTTAATTGAAAGAACTTTTACAAGCGTTTTCTTTGTGCTAACTCTTATTCCTCTTTCGGGGGAGTCTCTTTGACAGCTTCTTCGACAACTTCGTCACCAAGAGGTTTTTCTCTATTCTCTTGGTTGTTTGTCTGCTCAGTTTCCTCAGACTTGGGTTTTGAATCTTCCTGCTTTGCCGCTACTTCCATTTGATATCCCTGCATTCCTTCAATAACAGCATCTGCCATGCGAGAAGTTATTAATTTAACGGCCCTTATAGCATCATCGTTTCCTGGAATAATATAATCGATTTCGTCAGGATCACAATTTGTATCAACTATAGCTACAATAGGTATCTTTAGCTTACGAGCTTCTGCAACAGCAATCTTTTCTTTTCTAGGATCAATGATAAAAACTGCCGCCGGTAGTTTTTTCATTTCTTTAAGACCTGTTAAGAACTTTTGCAGTTTTTCTTGCTCATGCTTAAGGCGAATAACCTCTTTCTTGGGCAAGAGATCAAATATGCCATCAACTTCCATTTTTTCCAGCTCAAACATCCTGTCAATTCTTTTGCGAATAGTACTAAAATTTGTCAGCATACCTCCCAGCCAACGCTGGTTAACATAGAGCGACCCACTTCTGTCTGCTTCACTCTTAACTGTTTCCTGAGCCTGTTTTTTAGTTCCTACAAAAAGAACTTTCTCGCCGGATGCAGCTACACTTTTAATAAAATTATACGATTCAAGTAGCCTTCTGACTGTCTTCTGCAAGTCGATTATATAGATACCATTTCTTTGCATGAAGATATACTCTTTCATCTTAGGATTCCAGCGACGAGTCTGATGACCAAAATGAACTCCTGCTTCCAGTAACTGTTTCATTGAAACTACTGACATCCAACAGCACCTCCTCTCTAGTTTAACCTCCGCTACCTTCTTCTGATTGTAAGACCATAAGCACCTTTACAAGCATCAGGTTAGCGTGTGTATTTAAAATCCTAACGAGTATAACATAGTTTAAAATAATTGGCAACTTATTCTTGAACATAAATTTTTATGGGGAGCTTTAAAGGACCTACAATATGAATATATATTTTTTGTTCATGCAATGAGACCTTCATTTCTTCTTTAACAATTTCTACTGAATTCCCCCAATTTCTTCTGATAATAGCTCTGTATCAATTCCATCAAGCAATGTAAAAACAATTGTTTTTACATTGCTTTGCAGATGTTCTTCTAATTGAGCCACTAGTTCTTGTGGTACCGAAAAAACAAACCCTGCTATTTCAATTTGACCTGCTGTCATCTGACCTTGTAGTTCGCTTTGTATAATGCCAGGCACCTTTGATCTGGCATGATCAATCATTAATGGTAAATTGTTACTTGCGTAATGGATCACCTGTTCCTTTACCACTCTTGCTATATCGCTACTATCCAAATAGAACGTTACACCTTTATTAGCCAGCCACCACCATCCGCCTAACACTAAGGATAAGCAGGAAATTATTATCCCTAACAGTGCTCCTGCCACAAATATGTGTAACTTTTTTTTCTTAGGCATCCTCTCACCTTCCTCTAAACTAATACTATACCAATACTTTCATAATTTATGCAGAAAAAGAGCAGTTTTTACTGCTCTTTTTGAGTGAAAATGAAAAAAATTGAAAGGTTATGACTAATATATTTACTGCTTTTTTAGAAGCTCATCCAATAAATATGGGTTAAGTACTTTGATATAGGTACCTTTCATCCCCAGAGACCTTGACTCTATGACTCCAGCACTTTCAAATTTTCTTAGTGCGTTAACAATAACAGAACGAGTAATCCCCAGTTGGTCAGCAATTTTGCTGGCAACCAACAAGCCCTCTTCTCCATTTAGTTCTTCAAATATATGTTCGACAGCCTCTAATTCTGAATAAGATAATGTTCCGACAGCTAATTGAACTACAGCTTTATTACGAGCTTCATGTTCTATTTTCTCCGCTTTTGCTCTCAGTATCTCCATGCCAACTACAGTAGCACCTGTTTCTCCAAGAATCATATCTTCATCATCAAAAAGCTCTGCAAAGCGAGCAATGAGCAAAGTACCAAGTCTTTTACCACCACCTAATATGGGGATTATAGTCGTTATTTTGTTTGTAAAAAGGCACTTTGTTCTTTCTGAAAACACGCAGTCATTATATTTCTGTTTTAAATTAATACGCGTTTCATCAACTTTAAGCAACTTTTCATTATAATCCTCCGGGAAAAGACCTGTCTTTACAACCTGGTTAATCATAAGCTCACATTCAAACTCTTCTACTAAAGAAGTACCCAAAATCTTCCCTTGACGGTCAGCTATATAAACATTGGCGTGAATAACTCTTTTAAGTACTTCCGCAATCTCCTTAAAGTCCACATGCTGCCCAGCAGTCTTTTGTAGAATTTTGTTAATTCTACGAGTTTTTTCCAACAATGCTGATGTTGCCACTAATAGTCATCCTCTCTGAATTTTAATTTAAAGTTTACAAAATATATCTACTTAGATCTTGGTCCACCAAAATGCCTTCTAGTCTATTCTTTACATAATCACCGTTAATAATAACCTTTTTTTCCAAAATTTCTGGAGCGGTATAAGATATCTCTTCAAAAACCTTTTCTAGAACCGTATGTAGTCTTCTAGCACCAATATTTTCAATTTCATTGTTGAGCAGGCAAGCTGCTTTTGCCACCTCCATTATCGCATCATCTGTAAATTCTATCTCTACACCTTCCGTTTGCAAAAGAAAAACATATTGTTTGATTAAGGCATTATGTGGCTCAGATAAAATTCTTTTAAAATCTTCCTCTGTCAGACTCTGAAGCTCTACTCTTATTGGAAACCTGCCCTGCAATTCCGGTATCAAGTCAGAAGGGCTCGACATATGAAAAGCACCAGCAGCAATAAATTGTACATAATCTGTTTTTACATGACCATACTTTGTCATCACTGTAGAACCTTCTACAATCGGCAATATGTCTCGCTGTACCCCTTCCCGGGAAATGTCGGGACCTTTTTGATGATTCTTTCCGGCTATCTTGTCAATTTCATCTATAAAAACAATTCCGCTATTTTCCGCTTTTTCAATTGCTTCTGCAATAACTTCATCCATATTAATTAATTTTTGCGCTTCTTGCTGGCAGAGAATTTTTCTGGCATTGGCAACAGTTAGCTTGCGCTTTTTCTTCTTTTGCGGCAGCAGATTACCTAAAAAATCACTAAAATTAAAACCTATCTCTTCAATGCCCTGTCCCGGGAAAATCTCTAGCAGAGGATTCGTTTTTTCTTCTACTTCTATTTCTACTAATTCGCCTTCTAATTCTCCAAGGGTTAATCTATGAGAAATGCTTTGCCTCTTTCTGACGGCATCATCATAATGCTCCTGGAATTCGTTATCACTACCGTTCTCTTCTTTTTCATCGGTATCAGAGAAAAACATATTTAACGGATTAACATTTTTTTTCTTTCTGGTAGGCAGAGGGGCAAGTACATATAGTAATCTCCCTTCAGCCAAGCGATTTGCTCTTTCTTGTACAGATTTTGTCTTATCCTTTTTTACTATACGAATAGCAGTTTCAATCAAATCACGAATAATAGATTCCACATCTCTCCCTACATAACCAACCTCTGTAAATTTCGTTGCTTCGACTTTTACAAAGGGAGCGTTTGCCAGTCGGGCAAGTCGCCGAGCAATCTCTGTTTTCCCTACCCCGGTTGGTCCAATCATAATAATATTCTTGGGCATTACTTCATCTTTAATAGAGGCGGGTAAGCGTCTGCGTCTATAACGATTCCTCAAAGCTATGGCAACACTTTTTTTTGCTTCCGTTTGCCCAATAATATACTTGTCCAATTCAGCTACTATTTCTTTAGGTGTCAACTCATGATCTGGCATTATTTCCTCCTGACTAAAAGTAATTATAACTCCTCAGTAACCAATTCTTTATTGGTAAATACACAAATGTCAGCAGCAATACCAAGGGATGATTTAGCTACTGCCAGTGGATTCATCTCGGTGTTATACATTAGAGCTCTGGCAGCTGCCAGAGCATAACTGCCACCGGAACCAATCGCAGCTATACCATCATCAGGTTCGATAATTTCTCCAGTACCGGAAATTAGCAACAAACCATCTTTTGACAATACAAGTAGAAGAGCCTCTAATTTTCTCAAGAATTTATCTGTACGCCATTCTTTTGCCAGTTCAACAGCTGCCCTGTGAAGTTGACCGTTATATTTTTCAAGTTGCTCTTCAAACTTTTCAAACAAGGTAAAAGCATCGGCAACTGAACCAGCAAAACCTGCAATTATCTGATCATCATAAATTCTGCGTACTTTTTTTGCCTTTTGTTTCATTATAATGCTACTGTCAAAGGTAACTTGTCCATCCCCGGCCATAGCTCCCTGACCATCTTTGAAAACTGCTACTATGGTTGTTGCTTCAAACACAATAAATAATAACCGTCCTTTACGCTATAGTGGGTGGACACATCTCCCTTTAAAGGGAGATGTGTCCACCTACTATACGATTTTTACTACTCTAAGCCCTCGGATGAGTTTGATTATACACTGTCTTTAGTCTTTCTTTACTGACATGGGTATATATTTGGGTTGAGGAAACATTTACATGCCCTAAAAGTTCCTGCACACAACGTATATCTGCTCCTTTGTCCATCAGGTGGGTAGCAAAAGAATGTCTTATCATGTGAGGACTTACTTTTTGTTTAATTCCTGCCTTTATAACATACTTGTTAACAATTCTCCTAACGCTTCTGTCCGTAATTCTGTTCCCGAAGCGATTTAAGAAAAAAGCACTATCTTCTTTGTGAGCATTCTTTTTTATTAACTGTACTCGCGAAAAATCTAAATACTCTTCTAAACTTTCCTCGGCGAATCGTCCACAAGGCAATAATCTTTCTTTTGATCCTTTCCCCAAAACAAGTAACAAACTATTTTCAGGATTAAAATCATCTAAGTTCAATCCCACCAGTTCACTAACTCTGATTCCTGTGGCATAAAGAAGTTCCAAAATAGCTTTATCTCTGGAGCCCAAAGCCGTTTTCTTATCAGGCGTTTCTAAAAGTGTAAGCATTTCATCTAAGTACAAAAAATAAGGCAATGTTTTCTTTTGCCTAGGCGTAGAAACAATTTCAAAATTATTACTCTTTAATATTTTTTCCCTATATAAAAACCTCAAAAAAGTCCTCACCGCAGATAATTTTCTGACTACAGTTGAACGAGAATATCCTGCACTTTGCAACTCACCTAAAAAATGGCGCATTGTAGAAAAAGTTATTTCCTCTATGAGCACAAGATTTGAATTAATAAAATCCAGAAATTGCAAAGTATCATGGTGATAAGCTTGGAAAGTCTTCGGCGAATAGTTTTTTTCAACTTCTAAATAGAGAAGAAACTCTGTAACCAGCCCCTGCTGTTGCAAAGCGACATCATCCCCCAAAATTATACTATCATAACATAGAGCGTTACGCAAGCAATTCTTGAACTTTAACTTACTAATTTAGTCATTTCCAAGTATAGATTTAAAATCTCCTAAAATACGCAGAGCTCTACTCGCCAATTCTTCTTTCTTCTGTTTCTTATTTTTAAAGCGTTCCGGCAAGGGTGGCAATAACCCAAAATTTGCCTTCATAGGTTGGAAATTAGTAGGATTAGCTTCAGTGATATATCTGGATAATGATCCCAACATCGTTTCCAGAGGAAATGATAGTGGGGTTAATCCTTTTAAAAAACGAGTGGCATTAATACCAGCAACCAAACCACCTGCCGCAGATTCTACGTAGCCTTCTGTGCCAGTAATCTGACCGGCAAAAAATATATTTTCCTTGTGCTTTAATTGATATGTAGCCTTTAACAAACGAGGACTACAAATATATGTATTTCTATGCATCACACCCAGACGTGCAAAGGTTGCCTTTTTAAGTGCCGGGATAAGCGAAAAGATCCTTCTTTGCTCAGGCCAAGTCAAGCTTGTTTGAAAACCTACCATATTTAGCAAGGAGCCTTCCTTATCTTCTTTTCTCAACTGTACTACAGCAAACGGTCTCTCTTCTGTTTTGGGGTCTATTAACCCGACAGGTTTCATAGGACCATATAAAAGGGTTTTATATCCTCTCAAGGCAAGAGATTCCACTGGCATACATCCTTCAAAAAGAATTTCTTTTTCAAAAGCCTGTGGTTTTTTGGTTTCTCCTCCTATAAGTTCAGTATAAAACTTTTCATACTCTTCTTTAGAAAGAGGGCAATTTAGGTAATCGGCTTCCCCCTTCTCATACCTAGAACTCCAGAAAGCATTACTAAAATCTATAGAATCACTAATGATAACTGGTGCGGCAGCATCAAAAAAATACAAGTGCTCACCAGCAGTAAAATCTTTAATAGACGCCGCCAAAGCATCTGAAGTTAATGGACCTGTAGCGATAATGCAGCATTCTTCCTTGGCAGGCATTTGCAAAACTTCCTGGCGAATCACCTCTATCAAGGGGTGACTTTCACAAATTTCTGTTATTTCTTGTGCAAACAAATTCCTGTTTACTGCCAAAGCTCCTCCAGCAGGAACAATATGGTTTTGAGCAATACTCATAACCAAAGAATTCAGGGTTCGCATCTCTTCTTTCAAAAGACCAACAGCATTTTCCAAAGAATTTGAACGGAAAGAGTTGCTACAAACTAGTTCAGCCAAATCAGCGGTATGATGCGCAAGAGTCCTACGGTGAGGTCTCATTTCATATAGTTTAACAGAAATTCCAGCACTGGCAGCCTGCCAAGCGGCTTCAACACCAGCCAGCCCTCCCCCAACAACAGTTAAAACTTGCATTAATTCTTTCTCTCCTATTTATTTAATTCTTTTCTTTTTTAAAACTACACTTTCCATTGGAACACTGCAGATGCTTTTTTTTAGCAGTATTCTTTTCAACAAGATAGCTATTACATTCAGGGCAAAGTTTAGAGGTAGGTTTATCCCAGCTAATAAAGTCACATTTGGGATAAGCACTACACCCAAAAAAATCTCGCTTTTTTTTAGTTTTTTTCAGTAACACCGCTGCCCCACACTTTGGACAATTGACGCCAGCCTCTTTGGTTATTGGTTTAGTAAACTTGCAATCCGGAAAGCCTGGGCAGGCAAGAAACTTCCCAAAGCGACCTGTTTTTATAACTAAGTTTCGATTGCATTTTGGGCAGAGTTCATCTGTCTCTTCATCTACCAGTTTGATCTTTGGCATTTTTTCCTCGGCAATTTTAAGGCTTGCTTGAAAAGGAGAATAAAATTCTTTGATAAGTTCCAACCAAGGATAGTCACCCTCTTCAACTTGATCTAACTTTTTTTCCATTTGAGCTGTAAAGTCAACGTCTATAATATCCTTAAAAAATTCCTGCAAAATGTCTAGCACGATAAAACCTAGTTCAGTTGGTTTAAAAACTTTTTTTTCTTTAATAACGTAGCCTCTGTTTAAAATTGTACTGATTGTTGGAACATAGGTACTAGGGCGTCCAATACCATTCTCCTCCAATGTTTTCACCAACATAGCTTCCGAAAAACGTGGCGGAGGCTGTGTAAAATGCTGTTTTGGCTCAAATTGTAAAAGAGTTAGTTCCTGACCAACCGACAATGGCGGTATGTCTTCTATTTTCCTTTTTTTCTCTTTTTTCAAATCTTCGCCTTCAATATATAAAGTCATATAGCCAGGAAATTTTATAGAGGAACCAGTAGTTCTGAAAATGTAATCATCTACTTTTATATCAACTTTAATAGTATCTAAAAGTGCTGATTTCATTTGACTAGCCATAAAACGTTCCCAAATCAGTTTATATAAACGAAATTGATCTTTAGTCAAAAACTGCTGCATTTCTTCAGGTGTACGGTAAGCAGACGTAGGTCTTATAGCTTCGTGAGCTTCTTGAGCGCCTTTTTTTGCTCTATAATACCTAGGGGAAGAAGGCAGGTACTCTTTTCCTATTTTTTCAGCTATATATTGGCGCACTTCTGTTAGTGATTCTTGTGAAACTCGCACTGCATCAGTTCTGATATAAGTAACCAAGCCAACAGGTTTCTTTTTTTCAAGAGGAATTCCTTCATACAACTGCCCTGCTATCTGCATAGTTTTTTTACCTGTATAACCTAATTTTCTGGCAGCTTCCTGCTGCAAATTGCTGGTAGTAAAGGGCGGTGGTGGGTTTCTTTTTTTCTCCTTCTTTTCTATAGATTGAACCATAAATGTTTTTTCATCAATCGTTTTTAAAATATCTTCAACAGCATCCTTGGTCTTTAGTGCAGTTTTCTTGCCTTTTTTACCAATAAACTTGGCTTCAAATTTATCTTTTTTGTAGTCCGGAGTCAAAAATGCTGTAAGGCTCCAGTATTCTTCCGGGATAAACTTTTCTATTTCCCTTTCACGCTCACATATCAGTTTTAATGCTACTGATTGAACTCTCCCCGCACTCAAGCCTTTTCTTACTTTTCGCCACAAAAGAGGGCTGATTTTATAACCAACCAACCGGTCAAGAATTCTCCTAGCTTGTTGGGCATTAACTTTATTGTAATCAATATCTCTCGGATTTTGAAAAGATTTCTTAATAGCATCTTTGGTGATTTCGTGGAATTCAACTCTACAATTAGCTTGATTCTCTATATTAAGATTAAGAGCTCTGGCCAAGTGCCAGCAAATAGCCTCTCCCTCTCGGTCAGGGTCAGCTGCCAAATAGACTATATCCGCTTTTTTACTGGCATTTTTTAACTCCTCCAATATTTTTCCTTTACCACGAATAGTTATATATTTAGGTTCAAAGTTTTTGTTAACATCAACACCAAATTGACTTTTTGGCAAATCAATAACATGACCCATAGAAGCCTTTATCGTGTAATCTCTACCTAAAAATTGCTTTATTGTTTTTGCTTTGGTGGGAGATTCCACTATTACCAATTTTTTTGACATCTTAAAATCGTCCTTTCAACTGCAAAAATTATACGTTTAAATCAAAACTCATTTGATTCTTAAAAAACAACTTCCAGCTTCTTGCACGACCATACCCTTAATTTCTAATAAAGTCAATATTGATTTTAATTTTCCGATAGGCCAAGAAATTTGCATGGCTATTTCATCGGCTAACATAGGATGAAAAGACATGCTGTTTAAAAGCTCTTTTTCCTCCTCAGACAAAGTACTACTTTTAGTTTTTTTATTAGCTGAATTGATGGAAATAGTTGTTTTTTCTTCAGATAATGCTAGTTCTTCCAGCAAATCATCTATATCTTGTACTAATTTTGCCCCCTGCTTTATTAAATTATGGCAACCCCTGCTGGCAGGGCTTGTTATAGGACCAGGGACAGCAAAAACTTCTCTGCCTTGCTCTAACGCCTGATCAGCAGTTATGAGAGCCCCGCTTTTTGTTTGTGCTTCTACTATTACTGTACCCAAAGACAGCCCACTTATAATTCTGTTACGCAACGGAAAGTGACCTGGCTTAGGCGGCACACCTACTGGAAATTCTGAGAGAACTGCTCCCTGTGCCATTATTTGGGACATAAGTTTTTTATTCTCCAGAGGATAGCAAGTATCAAGACCACAACCTAAAACACCTACCGTCAAGCCGCCCCCTTGTAAAGCACCTTTATGCGCCCAAGTATCAATACCCCTAGCCATACCGCTGATTACCCCTATCCCCTGACGAGCCAGTTCCTTTCCCAGCCAAAAAGACATTTCTCTGCCATAAGCAGTCATTTTTCTGGCACCGACAATAGCTACACAGGGTCTGTCCCAAGGAAGTTGCCCTCCTTTTTTATAAAGAATAAATGGGGGATCGTAAATACTTTTTAAAATTTCCGGGTATTGGGCGTCATCTTTTCCTATGCATTCTATATTAAGTTGCTCTAATCTGTCCAGTTCTTTATCTAAATTGATTTTTTCCCTGATAACAATAAAGTCATTGCTGAATTTTACTCCCAGTCCTTCTATCTTTTTTAGTTCATTCTCCGAAGCTAACCATATCTTCTGAGTTGTTCCGTAAAAGTTGAGCAGCTTTTCATATTTTTTAGGACCCAGACCTTTGATCAAACTTAGGCCAATTAAAAATTTATTCTTTTTATTCTTTTCCATCAGCATTGTTTTCTGGCAAAGCAGAGAGGTTATAAGCCTGCCTGATTTTACTTTCTATCTGCAAAGCTAGCTCAGGATTTTCTTTTAAAAACTGACGAGCATTTTCTTTCCCCTGCCCCAACCTTTCCTTACCGTAAGAATACCAAGCACCACTTTTATTTACTAGATCCATTTCTGTACCTATGTCCAAAAGACAACCTTCGTTAGATATTCCTTGACCATAAATAATGTCAAACTCAGCCTGTTTAAAAGGAGGCGCTACTTTATTTTTCACAACTTTAATCCTTGTTCTGTTACCCAGCATCACATTACCCTGCTTTAAAGTTTCCAGCCGCCGAACATCTAAGCGTAAGGAAGCATAAAATTTTAACGCTCTTCCTCCAGTAGTGGTTTCCGGGCTGCCAAACATAACACCGATTTTCTCCCTGATTTGATTTATAAATAATGCTGTTGTCTGTGATTTGCTGATAGCTCCCGATAATTTTCTTAAAGCTTGTGACATAAGCCTTGCCTGCAAACCAACATGAACATCACCCATTTCTCCTTCAATTTCTGCCTTGGGAACCAATGCTGCCACAGAGTCAACAACAACAATATCAATAGCAGCACTACGTACCAGAGACTCTGCTATTTCCAGCCCTTGTTCTCCTGTATCAGGCTGAGAAATCAAGAGGTCATCAATGTTAACCCCAATTTTTTTAGCATAAAGCGGATCCAAAGCATGTTCAGCATCAATAAAAGCAGCAAATCCACCTCTTTTTTGTGCTTCTGCAATAACGTGAAGTGCCACCGTTGTTTTGCCGGAAGATTCCGGTCCAAAAACTTCAATAACTCTGCCGCGAGGTATCCCACCAACACCAACAGCAATATCTAAGGCCAAATTGCCGCTGGGAATCACTGCCATGCTCGTTTTAGCAGCCGATTCCCCCAGCCGCATGATTGATCCTTTGCCAAATTGTTTTTCAATTTGAAGAAGTGCCATTTCCAGAGCTTTTTGTTTTTCCATAATCAATTAATCTTCCTTCCATATAATATGTTTTTGAGCATTACAACAAACACCTGTTTGCATAATAAGAAATTCTACTTTTATTATTTTTTTCCTGCCAGAATTAAAAATTTTATTTTCTTAATTCTTCTTCTTTTCGTTGGCGAAACCTTCTTTTAACATTCAAGCTATTTTATTTGCAGGAAATCAGCAGTTTTAGAAGAAATAAAATCAAAATAACGAAAGGTGAGATAAAATTATGCAAGTAAAAAGCTTTAGCTTTGCTGAAAGTTTTTTTGCAACTAGGAAAGATTTTCTGAGAGGGTGGACACACCTCCCCTTAAAGGGAGATGTGTCCACCTACCTTAGCACAAAAACAGAGAGTTATCTCCTAGTTTTTCCAGCACATTTAGCTTTGTTGCTGGCTTTTCAATGGGGAGACTTAGAGCAACCCGAAAACTTTGCTGATGCTTTCAGATCTTTTAAACAACTACCTTATTTCTGGCATGATAAGCTCCTGCAAACATATCAGGAAATCTCTCAACACTTATCCTGTTACCTTGTACCAGGAACACTTTTACTACACAGAGACAATGATATTTTTAACATATCTTATTTAATTTCGCCTCAGGGCAAAATCATAGCCTCGCAAAGACAAATTTTTTTATCCCTAGAAGAACGTTCTGCTGGTTTAACACGTGGCACTGACCTAGAAGTAGTTTCAACTCCTATGGGGCAAATCGGTATTATGATCGGTACTGATGCCTGGTACCCGGAAACGGGACGTATTCTTGCCCTCAAAGGAGCCGAAATTATCTGCCATTGTGGAGCATTACCTGAAGGAAAAAACCACTGGTTACAGCTGACCGGTATGTGGCAACAGGTGCAGCAAAATCAATTTTTCTGTGTAGAGTGCCAATTGGTTGCCTCCATAGCCGGCAAAAATTTTCAAGCCTTATCTTATATCCATGCTCCCTGCGAAATGACTCCTGAAAAAAAAGGAGTCTTAGCTACAGGAGGAACTTCCCCAAAGCTTTTAGAAGCTACCTTGGATAAAAAAATACGGCAGAAGGTTATAGATAACTATCCTCTCCTGAAACTTTTAAACCCTGCTGCCTACGAAAAGATTTGACCTTTGATTCCTTTTTTTGCTTTGAGCCATTTGTCTTAAATTAATGCCTTCGGCAACTCGGGTAACGATTTCTTGCCTTTAAAAAATAAAATTCCTATAGTATTGAATTAATCATTCTTCGAAAAACTCCATTTTATTTCGGCTGTTAAGATGACCAAAAAAATATTATAAAGTCGAAAATTATTCTTTCTCTTCAGCCCCCTAGCCAGATTTGCTTTGTATCTTTTTGTTTATGTACAATAAAAAAAAGGATGATAAATGATGGAACAATATAAATCCGTATTAAAGGCCAGTAAAACAACACATATAGTAGAAAAGTCGAAATTCATTACCCATGTTGCGAAGGTTGATACTGAAAAGAAAGCAATCGAATTTATTGATGCCATAAAAAAAGAGCATTGGAAAGCAAATCATAATGTTGCGGTTTATTCAATTAAAGACCAGATTCAAAAATACTCTGATGACGGTGAGCCAAGCAGAACCGCAGGATTTCCTGTATTGGAACTGCTAAAAAATGAGAATATAACTAATGTGGTACTAGTAATCACTAGGTATTTTGGCGGTATAAAACTAGGGAAAGGCGGCTTGATACGATCTTATACAAAAAGTGCAAAGCTTGGCTTAGAAGCTTCTACCTTGGTCGATTATATCGAAGTCAAAAAGATTCTTTTGATTTATAAATACACCCTGCACGGAAAAATAGAAAATATTATTTTAAATGAAGATGATGTGTATGAAATAAAAACCGAGTTCCTTGAGAACGTTAAAAAAGAAATCTATGTATCTATAGCTAAAAGCGAAACTTTTGAGAAATCTTTAGTTGAAATTTCAAATGCCAACATTACAATAGAAAAAATCTGCACGGAGTTTATGCCAATTCCCTCTGCTATCACTCGCTCTTAAATTCTTGATTCACCTCATAATTCCCTTTTTCTCCAGCAACCTTCATTAAATAACTATCCCTTTGGAAATCATATATGGTTAGATTCCCGTTCATATTTTCTGCCTGTTTTAATACCATATCAAGCGCCTCTTGCTCTCCCTCTGGTGGATATTTATATTTCTTTAACAATCTTTTAATCATCACACGCATACGCGCTCTTGCCTGATCTTTTAGTTGCCAGTCAATAGTTCTGTTCTTCCTCAACATGTCTGTTAATTCATGGGTCATAGCAATAAGTTGTTGGTTACTATAAAAATCTTTGATGTTTTCAGGTTTAGTAATGGCATCATAAAAGGCAAGTTCTTCGGCATTAAGGCCAAGCGCATTGCCCTCATCCCTTACTTTCTGCATTTCTTTTGCCAGTATAAGCAGTTCTTCTACTACTTCAGCGTTGGTGATTAATCCATTGCGATATTTCTTCATCAGTTCTGCCATCTTCTCAGAGAACAACTCAGCCTTGACAAGGTTAATACGTTTATACCCTTTAATTTCATCTGCCAATAACCTGCGCAGCATTTCCGCAGCCAAATTCTTTTGTTTCATCTTCTGCAAACTTACCAAGTATTCCGGATCAAATATCGAAAACTCCGGGCTGTCTGCAAAAACATTAATAACGCCTTCACTATGAATACTTGCTTTTAGCAGCTCGTTAATACGTTCATTAATTTCCTTGATATTTAATTTGCCTGTTCCTGCTACTTTGGCAACGCCACTCCTGACAGCTTCAAAGTAAGCTGTTTCCATCCTTATATCTTTACCCAGCAAACTTCTACATAATGTTTCAGCCTGTTTCAAAGTTATTGCTTCTTTCAGGTAGGTCTTTTTCTTTTCCTCATCTGAAAGTATGAAATCTATACCATCAGCGATAACCCTTGCTCTTGCCAGATCGCTCTCCCCGAAAAATACGCCATAATCAAGACCGTACATTACATCCCGGCATATTTCTAACTTCTCAGTAAACTTAGGCAGTGCACTTTCGCCTATATCGTTATTGCCAAAATTATCTTTATCCCTGCTCGTATAATCTTTCATAGCTTGTTTTAATGCACTCGCTATGCCAACATAATCAACAACAAGTCCACCTTCTTTTTCGCCATAGACACGATTAACTCTTGCTATAGCTTGCATTAGCGTATGTCCTTGCATTGGTTTGTAAATATACATCGTGTTAAGACAAGGCACGTCAAAACCGGTAAGCCACATATCTACCACAATACAGATTTTAAGTTTATCCGCAGGCTCTTTAAAACGTTTACCCAGCTCATCACGTTCTTTTTTGTCACCGATAATGTCAAACCACTCTTCCGGATCCCCATTGCTTTTGGTCATAACCAGAGCAACTTTTTCCTGCCAATCAGGGCGAAGTTCAAGAACTTTTTTGTATATTTTAATGGCAATTTTTCTGGAATACGCTACAATCATCGCTTTCCCTGCAAGTATATGCTTTCTGTCTTCATAATGACTAATCATATCCTGACCTAGTTCATGAATTGTTTCCTCAGCACCTAGTATCGCCTCCATTTGACCTAATTCCTTCTGAGAACGGGCGATATGGTGCGGTTCAGCATTGTTTGACATTTCTTCATACTCGCAATCTATTCTCTTCAATACATGTTGATCTAATTTTAATTGCATCACACGGCTTTCATAGAAAATAGGCCTAGTTGTTTCATCTTCTACAGCTTGGGTCAGGTCATATATATCAATATAGTCGCCAAATATTTCTTGAGTAGAACGATTTACCGTATCCAGCGGAGTGCCGGTAAAACCAATAAAGGAAGCATGCGGCAAAGCATCTCGAACGTATTTTGCCATGCCATAAGTAACTTTACCGGTTTCTCTATTAACTTTTGCCTCCAAGCCGTATTGGCTACGATGAGCCTCATCTGCTATTAAAACAATGTTCCGCCTACCGGACAACTCATCTATATCTTCTTCAAACTTCTGCATAGTGGCGAAAATTATACCACCCACTTTTCTATCATTTAGTAATTCTTTTAGATGAGCCCTGCTTTTAGCCTGAACCGGTATTTGTCTCAAATGACTTGCTGCCATTGAAAATGTGTTAAATAACTGGTCATCCAAATCATTTCTATCCGTGAGAATAACCAGGGTGGGATTAGCCAGTGGCTCTGAAAGCATGGCTGCATAAAACACCATCGACAAGGACTTTCCACTGCCTTGTGTATGCCAAAAGACACCTGCTTTACCATTAGACTCAACTGCTTTTTTTGTGGATGCTAACGCTTTATTGACAGCGTAAAATTGATGATAAGCCGCCAGCACCTTGATAGATTCATCCTCTTTATCCCCTAAAAATAAAATAAAATTACGTAATATGCTGAGCAAGCGTTTTTTGTCAAACATCCCTTTAAATAACGTTTCAAAAGAGGCCTCTCTCTTGTCTTCTCTTATGCCATCTATAGATTTCCACCGCATATATCTATCTTCATCAGCTGTTATACTCCCTGCTTTGGTATCTACCATATCAGAAATAACACAAAATGAATTATATATGAAAAGCGTGGGAATTGCTTGCAAATAATTTCTTACCTGCAATAAAGCCTCCGATGTATCTGTCTGTTCCCGGGAACAACTTTTAAGCTCCATGAGCACCAAAGGTAAACCATTAATAAAAATTATAATATCAGGTCGCTTTATCGCCGTATCATCAACCGTAAATTGATTGCAAATAATAAAGCTATTGTTGTCTTCGCCACCTGCCGTAAAATCAACAAGCCATATATGCTCACTTCTATTACCGTCTTTATAATAATTAACAGCTACCCCGGACGTTAAATATTCGTGAAAAACTTTATTATTCTCAATTAAATTAGGAGAGTCAGCATTCAAAACTTTACGCACAGCTTCCTCAATGGCAAGCCTATCCGCCTGCGGATTGATTAGCCTTAATCGCTCACGTAAAATATCTTCCAGCACAACTTTCGTATAATCCCGCTCGATAGCCGGGCCAAAGATATAATCATATTCAAGCTCATCTCGGAATAATTCGATTATGGCATTTTCGTAGCTGCTTTCTGTGAAGTTTATCATAACCATCTACACCTCCATTATTGGCACATCTTGGGTACCCACAAGGGGCACCCCTACAAATTCGATGGTACCATAAAATTGCTTGGACATGATTTCATATGACTGGCAGGAAGCAGATAATTTTGCATGGGTTACACATCCTTTTTCAAAACCGTAGGGGCAATCCTGCACTACCGGCAGGCGCTTCAGCGTCGCTACTGCGTAGGGGCAATCCCTTGTGGTTGCCCGGGTTTAATTCAATGATGAAATTATTCATAATATTTATCCTCCTGCCATTTCAGGGGATTGGTCTGGATATATTCGATAATTTCCAGATAGGATTCCTAGCAGCGAATGATATGGTCGTAAAAATTTCGTTGCCATAATTTTTTATTAAATCTTTTCCAATTTTTATTTTTAACACCCTGAATGTAATCATTGGTGGATAATGATTTGAATGTCCCCACCACATCACCAACCGTAGGGGCAATCCCTTGTGGTTGCCCTATTTCTGGTGAATGTTCAACATTTTGGGTACCCACAAGGGGCACCTCTACAAATTCAAGGATACCATGGAAATGATTGGGCATAACAACGAATTCCCGTAAATTTATGTTATCAAAACGCCGTGGCAATTCCTGCCATTGTCGTTCAATCATCATGCCGGCATCATTGGTTTTCATTTCTTCGTTTTCAATTTCCCCGAACAAACACAACTGGTTTTGGGCGCAAATGGTGATGAAATATAACCCTGCCTGTGAATAATCATACTCTTTTAATCGCATAGATTTGCGTAGGGGCAATCCTGCATTACTGGCGAGCACTTCAATGCCTCTATGTAGGGGCAATCCCTTGTGGTTGCCTGTCTTTCCTGCATTACCGGCAGGCACTTCAATGTCTCTATGTAGGGGCAATCCCTTGTGGTTGCCCGTTCCCCCTGTATCCCTTGCATTACTTTTTGAATCGACACGATAATTATTCATAAATTCACCTAGACTTCCCCTCTAGTGCAATATAGTTATAATCAATTTTGGCAATAAAGTATCACAATGAGGTATCACGTAGCAGATAATGATCTAAATGCCCCTGTCACATCGCCAACCGTAGGGGCAATCCCTTGTGGTTGCCCTGCCTGTGGTGAATGTTCGACATTTTGGGTACCCACAAGGGGCACCCCTACAAATTAAAGGGTTTTAACTCTATATCCTACGGAGATAATTACATCAAGGTTATAATGCTTTACATCATAGAATTTACGGTCAACCGTAGCCCTGCTTGTGGTAGCTATTTAGCCCCTAAATCGGATTTGCATTATGTCCCTTATTAAGCTAAAATAAAA
>CAZLTH010000002.1:0-34879 GCA_964562355.1 uncultured Syntrophomonadaceae bacterium
CTTTACTGGTTCTTATTTTTGACCAGACCTTATTTTTAATCTTATGTTCAACCAAGTCCACTATCTCCAAGCGAACTTTTTCTTTTCTGAAGGCAGCAAAATCTCCTGATTTTAGAAGGTGATCGTTATGCTGTTGAATCTCTTGCTGCAATCTTTCTATTCCTTCGTTATAAAGAGCTTTGACTGGTAAAACGGAAGGACGCCAGGAAGAGCAGTCACCTAAATCAAGCATCATGCCAACTTCTGCCATGGTGCGTTCTACCCCTTGCATATCAGCCTTATTAACAACAAATAGGTCAGCTATTTCCATAATACCGGCTTTAATTGTTTGAACACTGTCTCCTCCGGCAGGTGTCAGAACAACTATCGTGGTATCGGCTGTCTTAACAATATCTACCTCCGACTGCCCCACGCCTACTGTTTCTACGATAATTATATCTTTACCTAAAGCATCCAGTACGTTTATAGCTTCCCGGGTAGAAAGTGCCAGCCCTCCCAAACCACCACGTGTGCTCATACTACGAATAAAAACCTCTTTATCCAATGCATGTTCCTGCATTCTGATACGATCTCCTAAAATTGCACCACCGGTAAACGGGCTAGTCGGATCAACAGCAATAACACCAATTTTTTTATTATTTTTTCTGTAAATTTCAATTAATCTGTCTACCAAAGAACTCTTTCCCGTGCCTGGGGAGCCGGTTACACCAATTATATAAGCCTTGCCAGTATGGGGATAGATTTTGCTCAAAATATGATGTTTTTGAGGGTCATTATTTTCTACCAGAGATATAATCCTGGCAGCAGCTCGTCTATCGCCTTTTAAAAGCCTAGCAATTAAATCCTGCATTTGCTCCACCACCTTCAAGCTTAAGTTAATATTCAATACCGTGACGTGCTTCTATTCCTTTTTGATAATGATGTTTTATCTCTTTAACTTCACTTACCATGTCCGAAGCTTCCATGATGACCACAGGAGCATTTCTGCCTGTGAGAACTAGATCAACATGACTAGGGCGATTGTTAATCAAATTAAGTACCTGGGGAGTAGAAATCAAATTATAATCAAGAGCTACATTTATTTCATCTAAAATAACAAGATTATACTGACCGCTGTTTATAAAATCTGCTACCTTCTGAAAAGCTTCTTGTGCTATTTTCACATCTATCTCGACAGGGTTCTTTTTGTCCACAAAAACACTTCTCCCGGTCATAATAATTTCAAAGCTAGGCAGATGTTCTGCTGCTTTTAGTTCTCCATAAGTTTTGCCTTTCATAAATTGCATCATCATCACCCGGGCACCATGTCCAATAGCTCTTAATGCCAGCCCCAGAGCCGCTGTGGTTTTTCCCTTGCCGTTTCCGGTATAAACCATGACCAAACCTTTTTTATCCTCTATCTTGACCACCTCCTTCTAACTTCACACCTCTTGTTTTTAGGTTCACGGTTCGCATTTTATGAGTTCACGGCTCCCTAGTTGGTTACCTTATCTTCAAACCGTCCACCCTGCATCAATCCAACCTTGAACCGTGAACCCCGGAACCTTGAACCCGGATAGTTACCTTCCTTCCAAAACAAGGCGAGAAATTACCAGACGCTGCACTTCGTTAGTTCCTTCATAGATTTGTGTAATTTTAGCATCACGCATCATTCTTTCTACTGGATATTCTCTGGAATAACCGTAGCCTCCTAAAACTTGCACGGCATTAGTTGTTACTTCCATAGCTGCATCCGAAGCAAAGAGCTTGGCCATGGCGGAAGCTTTGCTGTAGGGGAGCCCTTCACTTTCTAGGTAAGCAGCTTGATAAGTAAGTAGGCGAGCCGCCTCAATCTTGGTAGCCATATCAGCCAACATAAAAGAAATAGCCTGAAACTGGCTGATAGAGCGACCAAACTGCTTCCGCTCCTTGGCATAATCTCGCGCCACTTCAAAAGCCCCCTGGGCAATACCTACTGCCTGTGCCGCAATACCATTCCGACCTCCATCTAAGGTTTGCATGGCAATCTTGAAACCTTCTCCTTCTTTCCCCAAGAGATTTTCTTTCGGCACAGGGCAGTCTTCAAAAATCAACTCATAGGTATAAGAAGCTCTGATGCCAAGTTTTTTCTCTTTCTTGCCGAAAGTAAAGCCAGGTGTATCCTTATCCACGATAAAGGCACTTAGCCCCCGGCTACCTTTGCTTTTATCTGTTACGGCAAAAACAACATAGGTTTCTGCTGAGCCAGCATTAGTAATAAAAATCTTGGTGCCGTTTAAAATATATTTATCACCTTTAAGCTCTGCTTTAGTTATGAGGCTACCGGCATCAGTACCGGCGGAAGGCTCTGTCAAGCCGTAGGCACCCATGGTTTCCCCCAGGGCAAGGGGTTTTAAATATTTTTGCTTCTGTTCTTCGTTACCAAATTTAAAAATTGGCCAACTACATAAAGAAACATGGGCAGAGAGGGTTACCCCGGTAGAAGCACAAGCGCGAGAAAGTTCTTCTACTGCGATAACATAGCTCAGATAATCACTACCTGCACCACCATACTCTTCTGGCCATGGAACCCCTGTTAATTCCAGAGAAGCCATTTTCTGAAAAATTTTCCGGGGTAATTCTTCGGCTTCATCCCATTCCGCCGCATATGGTTCTACTTCATTGGTTGCAAAATCTCTGACAAGCTTTCGCAACATTTCATGTTCCGGAGAAAGAGTAAAATTCATTTAAAGCCCTCCTTATTTATTGCATTTTTCATAACTACTCAGGTGTATTGAGCTGTTTCTCAAATTCTCTCAAAGTTGTCTAAGCTGTTGTAGCAAATACCGGAGTGAGCATTGATTTTACTAATAAAAAGGAGCGGAAAATCTTGAGGATAGTAGTGCAATCTGTTTGACCGAGAGAAGCGAGGGAGTTATTGCACTACCCGAAAGATTTGAGCACCGATACACTTATAAAATCTAGCGAACGAGGTATTGCTGCAGCAGCTTAGCTGAGCAGTTACATTGTTTTTAACTTAAAATATGTTTGCCAATAACCAAACGCTGAATTTGATTTGTGCCTTCATATATCTGGGTTACTTTAGCCTCGCGCATGAAACGCTCCACGGGATATTCACGAGAATAGCCGTAACCCCCGAGAACTTGTACCGCCTCTGTAGTTACTTGCATAGCTGTATCTGTTGCCAATACTTTCGCCATGGAAGCTTCTTTACCGCATGGTTTTCCTCGCTCCTTTAAATCTGCTGCTTGATACAACAGGAGACGGGCAGCTTCTATGCCAGTAGCCATATCTGCCAGTTTAAAGGATATAGCTTGGAATTGGCTGATAGGACGCCCAAATTGCTCTCGTGTTTTGGCATACTCTACAGCAGTTTCAAAGGCAGCCTGGGCTATACCCAGAGCCTGGGCTGCAATACCAATTCTACCCCCGTCCAGAAGAGACATAGCGATACTGAAACCCTGTCCCTCTTCCCCCAGTCTGTTCTGTAATGGAACACAGCAATCATCAAAAGTCAGTTCTGTTGTCGAAGAAGCGTGAAGCCCCATCTTCTTTTCTTTAGCTCCGATAATAAGTCCGGGAGTATCTTTATCTACGACAAAAGCAGTAATACCAGCGGCTCCTTTTTTTCTATCTATGGTTGCAAAAACTATATAGATGTCGGCTTCACCACCACTAGTGATAAAGATTTTGCTGCCGTTTAAAAGGTATTCTTCTCCCTTCAAGGTAGCTGTGGTTTGTAAAGAAGCGGCATCAGAGCCGGCATCTGACTCTGTCAGAGCATAGGCGCCTAAAAATTCTCCTGTAGCCAGTTTGGTTATATATCTTTCTTTTTGCTCTGGCGTACCAAAGTTTAACAAGGCAAAGGTGCCCAGCGAGGTGTGTACTGCCAAAATAACCCCGGTAGAAGCACAGGCACGAGAAAATTCTTCTATAGCCAGAATATAGGTGAGAAAATCAGCTCCTCCCCCATCCCATTCTTCAGGCACAGGAATGCCCATAAAACCCTGCTGTGCCATCCTTTTGAGGTTTTCTGTGGGAAACTTCCCTTCTTCGTCCAAACTGGCAGCTTGCGGTTTTATTTCATTTTCTGCAAACTCCCGAAATAGCTTGCGCATCATTTTTTGGTCTTCTCGTAAAATAAAATCCACTGTTTCCCCTCCTTCTCCCTGTAAGAATCAGGAATAATTATAAAAACCTTTGCCTGTTTTCCTGCCCAACCAGCCCGCTTTAACGTATTTTCTTAACAAAGGACACGGTCGGTACTTGGAATCACCCAGACCATCATGCAAAACTTCCATAACAGAAAGGCATGTATCCAGTCCAATCAAATCAGCCAGAGCCAGTGGCCCCATAGGATGATTCATGCCTAATTTCATGACATTATCAATAGCTTCTACTTCCGCAACACCTTCCATTAAACAGTATACGGCTTCATTAATCATGGGTATTAAAATCCGATTAGATACAAATCCTGGGTAATCATTAACTTCTACGGGTACTTTTTTAATTTTCTCAGTTAATTCTTTTACAATATTGAAGGTAGTATCAGCAGTAGCTATTCCCCTGATAATTTCTACCAGTTTCATAACTGGTACAGGATTCATGAAATGCATACCGATAACTTTTTCCGGGCTATTGGTATAGGCAGCAATTTCTGTAATCGGCAGCGAGGAAGTGTTACTGGCCAAAATGGCGTGTTTCGGCAAAGCAGTGTCAGCCCACTGGAAAATCTCCTTTTTTAAGGACATATTTTCAATAACTGCTTCAATCATAATATCAGCATCAGCGGCATCATCCAGTTGCACTGTGCCCTGAACAAGGGAGAGAACTTTGTCTTTTTCCTCCTCTGTCATACGTTCTTTTTTTACATTGCGCTGCAAGTTTTTGGCGATGTAGCTCATCCCTTTGGCTACGAATTCTTCCTTTATATCTCTCATAACTACTTTAAGTCCTGCCTGGGCACAAACCTGGGCAATACCGCTTCCCATTTGCCCGGCTCCTACAACTAAAACTTTGTCGATCTTCATAAAACAATCTCCCTCCTTAAAAATTTTTATTCCAATCTAAAATTCCGGCAATTTCACAAGGGTAGCTTCTCCTTGAGCTGCCCCACTGCAGATAGTGGCCAGTCCGTAGTTGGCTTGTCTCAGGTTCATTTCTTCTACAAGAGTTAATAAAATTCTACCGCCACTGGCCCCGATAGGATGTCCTAATGCTATAGCCCCACCATTTACATTAACTATATCCTCTGGCCATTTTTCTAGTTTAATGCTGGTAAGGGCAACAGCAGCAAAAGCTTCATTAACTTCAATAAGATCTAGATCTGAACTTTTCATCCCTGCTTTTTGCAGCGCCTTTTTCCCGGCTAAGGCCGGAACAGTAGCAATATAGGGAGGAGAAGCTGAAGCCCAGCCCTGACTTACTATCTCGGCTAGGGGTTTAATCCCTGCCGCCAGTGCTTTTTCTTTATCCATTAAAACAAGTGCTGTGGCCCCATCACTTATGGGTGGAGCATTTCCAGCGGTAATGGTAGCATCCTTCTGAAAAGCCGGTTTTAAAGCAGCCAAGCGTTCTAAAGTTGTGTCTGGACGAGGCAGTTCGTCTTCTCCAAAAATTAACGGTTCACCTTTGCGACGCGGCACTTTTACGGGAACAATTTCTGGGGAAAATCTGCCGGACTCCCGGGCCTTGACTGCCAGTTGCTGGCTTCTATAAGCCCATTTATCTTGTTCTTCTCTACCAATACCGAACTCCGCTGCTACTACGCCGCCATGAACACCCATATGAACATCGTAAAAAGGACACCACAAGCCATCATGAACCATAGCATCTAAAACCCGACCATCACCCATGCGCATTCCTTCCCTAGCAGCAGGCAGCATATAAGGTGCCATGCTCATATTTTCCATACCACCAACCACCACCACCCCGGCTTCTCCTGCACGAATCAAAACATCGGCCAAATTTACCGCCCTGAGACTGGAAGCACAAACCTTGTTGATGGTGTCAGAGGAAACCTCCACCGGTAGTCCTGCCTTTATACTCACCTGACGAGAAGGTATTTGACCTACTCCCGCCTGCACAACCATGCCAAAAAAGAGATATTCTACCTGATCATTTTTGATTCCAGCCCTTTTTAGTGCTTCTTTAACTACAAGTGCCCCCAGATCCACAGCAGAAACATTTTTCAAGCTTCCCAGGAAACGACCGAAGGGCGTGCGTGCATAACCTACGATAACAGAAGAACGCATTTTTTCACCTCCATGTTTTTATTTATTACAGTTTACAAAGGAATATTGCCATGTTTTTTCCTTGGTCTGTCATCTTGTTTTAGTTCCAACATCGCTAAATGTTTAATTAAATGCTGTCTGGTCTCTGTCGGATCGATGACCTCATCAACCCAGCCTCTTGCTGCTGCAATGTACGGACTGGCATATTTTTCCTTATACTGCCCTATTTTTTCTTTTCTTGTTTCGGCAGCATTTTTGGCCTTTTCAAGTTCTTTGCGATAAATAATATTAACAGCCCCTTCCGGACCCATAACAGCAATTTCTGCTGTAGGCCAGGCCAAGGCAATATCACCTCGCAAGCAGTTAGCGCCCATAGCTATATAAGAACCACCATAAGCTTTCCTGAGAATTACACTTATTTTTGGTACGGTAGCTTCTGAGTAGGCATAAAGAACTTTTGCCCCATGCCTGATAATACCGCCATACTCCTGCGTTACTCCTGGCAAATAACCGGGGACATCCACGAAAGTAATTAAGGGCAGACTGAAAGCATCACAGAAGCGTACAAACCTGGCGATTTTATCTGAACTGTCAATATCCAAGCAACCAGCTAAAACCATAGGCTGGTTAGCTATAATTCCTACACTGCGTCCTTCTAGGCGAGCAAACCCAACTACTGCATTTTGAGCAAACTCGCAATGTACTTCCAAGAATTCACTGCCATCTACTACTCTGTTTATTACTTCTCGCACGTCATATGATTTATTTGCATTTTCCGGTAGCAATGTTGTCAAATCAGCAGGATTCAATTCTGGCAGGTGTGTTTCTTTTCCTGGAACCATATCCAGGTTATTGGAGGGTAGATAGCTTAAAAGCTTACGCACACTTTTAAAACACTCTTCCTCTGATTCTGTTTTAAAATGAGCTACGCCACTGGTTTTATTATGCGTTACTGCCCCTCCAAGGGCTTCAGCACTGATTTTTTCTCCTGTAACTGCCTTGATAACCTGGGGACCTGTAATAAACATCTGACTTATGCCAGTAACCATAAAAACAAAATCAGTGATCGCAGGCGAATACACAGCACCCCCGGCTGAGGGACCTAATATTATAGAAAGTTGTGGTATTACCCCGGAAGCTATAGTATTGCGATAAAAAATATCCCCATAACCGTTAAGGGCATAAACTCCTTCCTGAATTCTTGCACCACCGGAGTCCCCTATGCCCAACATAGGAGCACCGTTTTGCAAAGCTAAATCCATAATCTTGCATATTTTAGCAGCATGCATCTCCCCTAGGGAGCCTCCCGCTACTGTAAAGTCCTGTGAAAAAACAAATACCTTTCTGCCTTCTATAGTACCGTAGCCCGTGATAACTCCTTCGCTAGGATTTTTTATTTTCGCCTTGGCATCTTCTAATCCTGTTTGTACAAAGGTACTTACTTCTACAAAACTACCTGCATCCAAAAGCATTTCCAGACGCTCCCTAGCTGTTCTTTTCCCCTTCTTATGCTGTTGTTCTATTCGTTTGACACCACCACCCTGGAAAGTCTTTTCTCTTCTTTTGTTAAGTTCCTTAAGCTTATCCTGCATCAAAACACCTCCGTTTTATTTTTCACACAACTCAATTAAAGTACCATGACTTTCTTTTGGATGTATAAAAGCTATCTTCGCTCCTCCTGCTCCGTGCCTGGGTTTCTCATCAATCAGACGAACCCCTTTCTCTTTGAGTGCTGCCAGCTCTTCCTCGATATTATCTACTCGTATGGCAATATGGTGCACGCCCTGTCCCCGGGCAGCAATAAATTTAGCAATTGCCCCTCCCGGCTCTGTAGTTTCCAGTAACTCCAGCTTGCTTTCTCCCAAGGGCAAAAAAGCAACTTTAACCTTCTGCGCCGCTACCTCTTCAACACCTGTTACTTTCAGCCCTAAAACATCTTCATAAAACTGGCGACATTCCGCAATACTGTTTACAGCAATACCGATATGGTCAATTTTTTCAAGCATAAAAACCTCTCCCTTCTGAGTAAGTCAGTGGTCAGTCAGCCCATTCGACTGCGCTCAGGGCAGGCTCTGCGGCTGTCAGTGAGTCAGTAAGGAGGAGGCACCACGGGGTTGGTCACTACTGACCTACTGATTTACTGACCTACTGTCTCACTCGTCACCTACTTAGTTACTTAGTCACTTAGTTACTTAGTCACTTATTCACTCCGTTACACTCTTAGCTATAAAATCAATAATTTCCTGCACAGAAGAGCCCGGCGTAAATATTTCTGCTATACCAGCTTGTTTCAGATAAGGAATATCTTCCCGAGGGATGACTCCTCCTCCGATAACCAAAATATCACCTGCCCCCTGTTTTTTAAGAATCTCTACTATGGGAGGGAAAAGATGCATGTGTGCTCCAGAAAGAATGCTTATTCCTATCACCTGTACGTCTTCCTGAATAGCTGCTTCTGCTATTTTTTCTGGGGTCTGTCTAAGTCCAGTATAAATTACTTCCATACCGGCATCCCGTAAGGCCTGAGCAATTACCTTAGCACCCCTGTCATGCCCATCCAGTCCTACTTTAGCTATCAATACCCTGATAACAGACATTTTTCAACCTCCCTTACAGTATAGCCTCTTGCTTGTATTCACCAAAAATTTCTCTTAAAACACCACATATTTCTCCCAAGGTAGCATAATTTTTAACTGCTTCCAGAATCAACGGCATAAGATTCTCTTCAGTTTGAGCCGCACTGCGCAGTTGTTTCAAAATTTCAGCCACTTGACGCTGGTTCCGTTTTTCCCTCAACTGTTGCAATCTTATCTCCTGTTTTTCGCCTACTGCGGGATCAACTTTTAAAAGATCCATATGCATTTCTTCCGAGGTTGTAAATTTATTCACACCGACCACTACTTTTTCTTTTCTTTCTATAGCCATTTGATAAGCATAAGCACTTCTTTGAATTTCCTTTTGCATAAAACCTTTTTCAACGGCAATTACTGCGCCCCCGATAGTATCGATTTTGTTAATATATTCCATGGCAGCCTGCTCTATTTCCGAGGTTAAACTTTCTAGGTAAAAAGAACCTGCCAGTGGGTCAACAGTATCGGTAACGCCTATTTCATAGCCGATTACCTGTTGAGTTCTAAGAGCAATAAGGACAGCTTCTTCGCTAGGGAGGGCCAAGGCTTCGTCCCGGGAGTTGGTATGCAGGGATTGGGTTCCACCCAGCACAGAACTTAACGCCTGAAAGGCTACTCTCATTACATTAACATCAGGTTGCTGGGCAGTCAGGGTGCATCCTGCTGTTTGGGTGTGGAATCTTAACATTAATGATTTGGGATTTTTGGCTCCAAATCTTTCCTTCATAATTCTGGCCCAGATACGCCGGGCTGCTCTAAATTTTGCTATTTCTTCAAAAAAATTAAGATGTGCGTTAAAGAAAAAAGAAAGACGTGGGGCAAACTCATCAATGCTCAAGCCAATCTTTAGAGCAGCCTCTACATAGGCAATTCCATTGGCTAGGGTAAAAGCAACTTCTTGTACAGCAGATGAGCCGGCCTCCCTGATGTGATAGCCACTGATACTTATAGTGTTCCAGCGAGGCATTTCCTGTGCACAGTAGGCAAAAATATCAGTTATCAGGCGCATTGACTCCTGCGGGGGGAAAATATATGTTCCTCGTGCTACATATTCCTTAAGGATATCGTTTTGTATAGTTCCTCCCAGTGCAGATTTTTCTAAACCTTGTTTTTCGGCCAGAGCTATGTACATGGCTAAGATAACAGCTGCCGGCGAGTTAATAGTCATAGAAGTAGTTACTTTATCTAAAGGTATATCGTCAAATAAAACCTCCATATCCAGCAAAGAATCTATGGCTACGCCTACCTTCCCCACCTCTCCCCGGGCTAGGGAGTGATCAGAGTCATACCCTATTTGTGTCGGAAGATCAAAAGCAACACTTAACCCTGTCTGCCCCTGTTCCAGCAAGTACTTAAATCTTTTGTTGGTTTCCTCGGCAGAACCAAAGCCAGCGTACTGGCGCATAGTCCAGAGACGACCCCGGTACATGGTAGGTTGAATACCCCGTGTATAGGGATATTCTCCGGGGAAGCCCAAATCTTTTTCCATGTCCAAATCGTGAACATCCGCCGGGGTATAGACTCTTTCGGTGGTTATGTCTGAATCCGTTTGAAAAGTCTTTCTTTCAGGTCTTTTGGCTAACTTGGGTTTCAGATTCTCTGTAAAGTTTTTTTCCTTTTCCCGGATAAGATTAATTTTCGTTTTATCAAACAATATTTATCCCTCCGTTTCTCTTAGGCAAGAAATTCCTTAACCATTTCAGGCACCTCAAAAGGGAGAGCTGCTACCTTTACCCCTGCTTCTTGCAAGGCTTTCACTTTTCCGTCAAAGGTTCCTTTTCCTCTCTCTATTATAGCCCCGGCATGCCCCATTCTTTTGCCGGGAGGAGCACTCTTCCCGGCAAGATAAGCAATAACAGGTTTGGTTATATTTTCTCGGATATAGATAGCTGCTTCTTCTTCCGCACTGCCGCCAATTTCACCTACCATCACGATGACTTTAGTTTCAGAATCTTCTTCGAATTTTTCCAGTACATCAATAAAATTTAATCCTACAACTCTGTCTCCTCCCAATCCAACAACAGTACTGGTTCCTAAAGCAGCATTTTTTAAATTACCAACGATTTCGTAACTTAAAGTTCCGCTACGAGCTACTACGCCCACAGGCCCTGGAACAAAGAACCGGTTGGGCATTATACCAATCTTACATTTAGCGGCAGAAACGAGACCAAAAGTATTGGGACCGACTATAGTTGTTTTTTTTCTTTCTGCGTAAGCCATAATATCCAGCGCATCATGTAAAGGAATATGTTCTGGGATTAAAACAACTACTTCCATGCCGGCATCGATAGCTTCTAGAGCGCCGTCTTTAGCAAAAGGGGCTGGTATAAAAAGCACAGATGCTTGTATGGAGTGATTCTGAACAGCTTCTGCTACGGTATTATAAACAGGCACTCCCTCTACTTCTTTTCCTTTCTTCCCCGGGGAAACTCCGGCTACAATCTGAGTACCGTAACTTAACATTTGTTTAGTATGAAAAGAGCCTTGATTTCCTGTTATGCCTTGCACCAGCACCTTGGTTTTTTCATTTATGTACACAGCCATTTAAATATCCCTCCTCATTTATCCAGCCAGTTCTACAACTTTGGCTGCGGCCTCATGCATCTTCTCATAGGTTTCGATACCATTTCCCTGTAAAATTTGTCGCCCTATAGTTTCATTTGTTCCTACCAGGCGGATAACAACCGGCACAGAAATCTGCATGCTTTTTTTTACTTTAACGAAAGCGGCAGCTACATCATCACAGCGGGTAATGCCACCGAAAATATTGATCAAAATAGCCCGGGGGTTAGTAGCCAGAAGAAGCTTTAAAGCTTTTGCCGTCAACTCCTCTCCCGCCCCACCACCGGCATCAAGAAAGTTAGCAGGACTACCACCATAATGCTGTATCAAATCTAGTGTAGCCATAGTAATGCCGGCACCATTAGCCATAACAGCGATATCTCCTCCCAGTTCCACATAAGCCAAGCCCAAAGCGTGTGCTTTCTTTTCTAAAGCTGTTCTCTCTTCTACCAAGGGGATTTCTCTTTGGCGAAAAAGAGCGTCATCGTCAATGGTTACCTTTGCATCTGCCGCTATCACCGCACTGCCACTAACAACAAGAGGGTTTATTTCCAACAATTCAGCATCTTTTTCTTTAAAAAGAAGATATAGGTTTTGTAATATTGCAGAGACTTGTTTAGCAACATCACCTTTTAATCCTAGGGCGGATATTACTTCTCTGACCATAAAAGGTTGTAACCCTATCTGAGGGTTAATAGATCTTTTTACAATCAGCTCTTCTGGCACTTCCTCTATATCCATTCCTCCTGCCGTTGAAGCGAGGATTAGAGGCATTTTAGTTTCTCCATCCACTGTCAAAGCTAGATAAAACTCTTTGTCAATGGTTAGTTTTTTTTCTACCAGAAGAACATCTACCTGGAAACCTCCAATGTTCATCCCTAGGATTTCTGCTGCTTTTTCCCGAGCTTCTGCTGCATTTGCGGCAAAACCTATACCGCCAGCTTTACCTCTTTTCCCGGTTAAAACTTGTGATTTAACAACTACACTGCCTATTTCTTGTGCAGCTAGGAAAGCTTCTTCCGGAGTTTTCACCACTTGTCCAGCCGGGACGGAGATACCGTAGTCAGCAAAGAGTTTTTTCCCCATGTACTCATAAAGTTTCAAATAAATCCCTCCTTAAATTTTTATCTTATATTTTTTTAATTTGTTATATAAAGTAGCTAGAGAAATGTTCAAAGCTGCGGCAACCTTCTTTTTCCCTGCTAGGTTTTCTCCATAGCGAGACAAAGCAGCTTTTAACATCATTTGTTCCATTTTGCTCAAAGGTAATATTTCCATATATTGTCCTGTTTCCATATAGTTGAATCGACTGATATAAGGCGAAAGGTGTTCTTTTTTTAAGGTACTTCCTTCTGCCGCCATCATAGCTCTTTCTATAATATTATCCAGTTCACGTATGTTTCCGGGCCACTCGTAATTAACCAATATTTGTCTGGCTTCTTCACTAGTTACTTTCACTTTTTTTCCCAGCTTGCGATTATATTTAACAATAAAATACTGTACCAGTTCTGGTATATCTTCGCTTCTTTCTCTTAATGGAGGAAGCGCTATTTTTTGCAAGTTAAGCAAAAAATACAACTCTTCTAAAAATTTCCCCTCTCGTACCAGTTGCTTCAACTCTATATTGCTAGAAATTATTACTCTAACTTCTCCCTTTATGTTCTTTTTTCCTCCTATTCTTCTAAAATTTTTTGTTTTTAAAAAATTTAGAAGTTTTTGTTGGAAAAAAAGTTTAAGAACTCCTACTTCCTCAATAAAAAGAGTTCCCCCACGAGCTATCTCTACACGACCCAGCTTTGTGGTAACAGCTCCACCAGGAGCTTCTCTTTCGGATCCAAAAAACTCACCTTCCATAATTTCTTCTGGAATATCAGTACATTTTATTTTGATAAAAGGCTTATTCCGACGCTGGCTATGCTGGTGTATAGCAGGAGCAAAAACATTTTTCCCGGTACCGTTTTCTCCGGTAAGGAGAAGAGTAAAATCTCCCCGGGACATTTTCTGTGCTGTCTCCACAGTAGACCGGAAAACTTTAGACTTTCCCACTAAATCCTTAAAAGTATACTTACTTCCTGTGATTATATCCATACGAGCGTAAAGATTTTCAATAATAGTACTGCTTTTCTGTAATTCATCCATCAGTTTAAAGATATCGGTTATAGCCTGAAAAACAACTACTGCTCCTTCTATTTCCCCCTCCACTACAATCGGTGCCGCATTGGAAATAACTTCTACCCCGGAACCACCTACCTTGGAACGATAAGCTACAACTTTTTGCTGACATATTAAAGATTGCGCCAGCGCACCGTGCGGAGAAACTTCAAAAATATTTTTATTTACCCGATTATCAGCCGGAATACCTGTTACCCTGGTGAAAGAGGGATTAACATATTTTATCAAGCCAGTGTTGTCAGCTACTTCTATAGCTTCCTGCACTGAATTAAGAATTGCCCACAACTCTCCTTTTAGTTTCTTTGCTTCTAATAATTCCTTATTTGTTTGCAATAAAGTAGTTAAAAAATTGCCCGCTCTAGCTTCCATAATAGACGAAGCAGGGTTTTTCAACCTTTTTATTTTGGCGAGCAGTTCCAAATCCTCACCAGCAAAAAGTATGACATCCAGGTTGCTGTCCTGAATTAACGGACGGAAATCTTTTATAATCAAAACTTTATCTTTTTCTTTCTTAATCAGCTCCGTCAGTCTGCCATCATAATCTACCACTCCTACCAGTTCTACCTGTGCCACTTCCCTGATGACACGGTAAGCAGCTATACTTTCTTCACCTTGACCGATAATTGCTACATTAATTTTTTTTGTCATAGGCAACACCTCTTCCTTTTAGAATAATTCGCAAAAATAGAAGAAAATCCTCCTCTGAACCAGTAATAATTTTAATTATGTAACTCCTCAGATACCTAGTTTTTTTAAACCACGGATGCGATTCAGAATCCTTTAAATTAAGGCTCACTGTTATATATAAGATTTTACCCTTTCTTAACTATCCGTGAAACAGTCTCCACATGTACAGTATGTGGAAACATATCCACTGGCTGGACTTCTTTGCTTGTAAACCCTTGTCTCTCTAGGATGGCAATGTCTCTGGCTAATGTTGCCGGGTTGCATGATACATAGATGATTTTTGCTGGTTGCATATCAGCAATTGTTTGTAATAGTTTTGCCTCACAGCCTTTTCTTGGTGGGTCAACAACAACTATGTCCGCTTTTATTCCTTCTTTGTATAGCTCCGGGACAACTTCTTCGGCTTCTCCTTGATAAAATTCTACATTTTTGATGTTATTCAAGACAGCATTTGCTTTGGCATCCTCTACCGCCTCGGGAATAACTTCTACTCCGTAAACTTTTTTCGCTTTTTGTGCTAAGAACAAGGATATTGTGCCTATACCACAGTATAAATCAAAAACTGTTTCCTCACCTTTTAAGTCAGCATAGACCAGTATTTTTTCGTAGAGAATTTTCGTTTGTTCTGGATTTACTTGCCAGAAAGAATGAGGTGAAATAGTATATTTTAAGTCTCCTATGTAATCCGTTATTTTATCAGCGCCATAGATTGTGATGGTTTTTTGGCCTAAAATCACATTGGTATTTTTATTGTTTATATTATGGATGATACTCTTTAAGCCCGTTATATTTTCTTTTAATATTGCAATCAGCTGACTTTTAAAGGGCAGTTTATTACCGTTAGTAACCAATATAATCATAACCTCACCGGTCAAAAAGCCTACTCTTGTAACAACATGCCGGAGTAATCCCCGGTGAGTTTTTTCGTTATAGGTGCTGACATTAAATTTATTAATATATTCTTTTACGCTCGCCATCACTTTTTGAATTACCGGATGTTGCACATGGCAATAACTTGTATCCACCAAGTCGTGTGTCCCTTTTTTATAAAACCCCATCGTTGCTTTTCCTTTGATGAAGCCTACCGGAAACTGGGCTTTATTGCGATATTTGTAGGGCACTTGCATTCCCAGTGTTTCATGTACGATTGTTTCTGTTTTTCCAATACGTTTTAATGTTTCTACTACTTTTTCTCTCTTTTGCCGGAGTTGCTCCTGATACTCCATGTGCATGAGCTGGCAACCGCCGCATTGTTCGAAAACGTTACAGACTGGCTCCACTCTGTGGGAAGAAGGGTTTAAGATTTTTATTATTTTTCCTAGGGCGTAGTTTTTTTTAAGAGATAATATTTTTGTTTTGATTTTATCTCCCGGGATACCGCCTTCTATGAAGATGGTGAACCCTTTTATTTTTGCAATACCTGCACCGTTATGTCCGAGTCCTTCTATATTTACGTCATAAATTGCATTTTTCTCAACCATTTGCTTTCTCCTTTTTTGAATTAATAGACGCTGACTTTTTATATTATGATTCTATCATATAAAATCATAATAATCAGCGCAAATCAGCGTCTAATATTTTTCTCACCTGCAGAGCAGCTTGTCCGGCTAGAAGAAGTATGATAAAATTGCGCATAGATCATCATTTTTTTGTTCAGTGCCGGAAGCGGAATGGAGTGTTGGTGTTGAAAACTATAGAAATATCTGCAGTAGTTCTGGCGGGGGGAAAGAGCTCTCGCATGGGCGGCAACAAATTGCTTTTGCCTTTGGGAAGGGGCACTGTTATCAGCAATCTGCTGGAAAAATTACTGCTACTTTTTGCGGAAGTTATTGTAGTAACAGACCATCCACAAGAGTATTCTTCTCTGCCTGTTAAGGTAACAGCGGATTTAATACCTTGCCCTGTGAAAAATTCCCTCACAGGCCTTCATACGGGGTTAACTGTTGCCTCTAATCCTTATAGCCTGATGTTGGCCGGAGATATGCCTTTTGCTAACCCAGCTTTACTTGCGTATCTTTGTGAGCTGAGTGATGGGTATGATGTGACTATACCGCAACAAGGACAGCACTTTCAGCCCCTTTGTGCTGTTTATCATAAAAACTGTCTGCCTCATATCGAAAAGCTTCTTTTACAGAGTCAATACAAGTTGACGGCTTTTTTCCAATATATGAATGTACGATGTGTAGCTAAAACTAATCTTGAATCTTATGACCCTGAATTGCTTTCTTTCTTTAACATCAATACAGCAGAAGATTATCTGAGGGCCAAAGAAATAATGAAAAAAATAACCTCTGTGCAAAGAAAACTTTGCCTTAAGTTAGCCGAAGATATATAATTAGATGTTGGAACATAGAGAGGAGTATTATATGCGTACTGACGGCAGGAAGCAAAACGAATTTCGTTCTATTAAAATAACACCGGGTTATTTAAAATTTACACTGGGTTCTGTGCTTATTGAAATGGGGGACACCAAGGTTCTTTGTGCTGCTACCGTGGAAAACAAAGTCCCTCCTTTTTTGCGAGGAGGGAAAAAAGGTTGGCTGACGGCAGAGTATTCTCTTTTGCCGCAGTCTACAGAAAAGCGCACGATAAGAGAAGCAGCTCGTGGGAAAATTGCTGGGAGAACCTCGGAAATCCAAAGGTTAATCGGCCGCTCTTTGCGGTCAGTGATAGACTTTGCTGTTTTGGGAGAAAAGACTGTCTGGATAGACTGTGATGTTATTCAAGCGGACGGTGGCACGCGTACTGCTGCTATTACCGGTGCTTTTATAGCTTTGGTTCAAGCAATGCATTTTTTGCAAAAAAAAGGCGAATTAAAGACATTCCCGGTAAAAGATTTTCTGGCAGCTACCAGCGTCGGTATCGTGGCAGGAAATCCCCTTTTGGACTTAAACTATACTGAAGATTTTGCTGCAGAAGTAGATATGAATGTTGTTATGACTGGACAAGGTGAATTTATTGAGGTACAGGGAACGGCAGAAGGAACACCGTATACAAGGGAAGATTTAGATTTTCTTTTAGATTTAGCAACCCTAGGCATAGAGGAATTAATAAACTTACAAAAGAAAACCTTAGGGAAAGAGCTTTCTTCATTGATTTTGAAAACGAGCGGCAGGTGTGATAATAAATGCAGCAACTAATTATAGCTACTGGAAACCAAGGGAAAGTAAAAGAGCTAAAAAAGCTTTTGGCTCACCTGTCATTTGAAATTTTATCTTTAAAAGATTTACCAAACATGCCCAAAATTATAGAATCCGGAACAACTTTCAAGGAAAATGCTGCTATTAAAGCAGTAGCAGTGTCCAAATATACACAGGGAATAATTATAGCAGATGACTCAGGGCTAGAAGTTGATGCTCTAGGTGGAGAACCGGGAGTTTACTCAGCTAGGTATGCCGGTGAAGGTGCACGAGATGCGGCCAACAATGCTAAATTACTGGAAAGCCTCCAAGGAATACCTCTTTTCCAAAGAACTGCCCACTTCTGTTGCACTATAGCTATAGTAATACCAGGGCAAGAAATGATATTAGTCGAAGGATACTGTAATGGCTTGATTGCGAAAGAGCCCCGGGGAGATGGTGGATTCGGCTATGACCCTTTATTTGTTGCGCTAGGCTATGATAAAACCTTTGCTGAACTACCTCTAGAAGTTAAAAATAAAATCAGTCACCGGAGCAAAGCTATGGCAAAAGCTCTTATAATTTTAGAAAAGTTGTGGTCACCAAGGGAGAAAACAACTCCCCTTTAAAAATTGTTTTTGTGCCTTGACAAGCAAAAACATTATAATCTCTGCTGCCCAGCATGTCAGAAAAACCCAAAACTAAGACAATATCTGTCAAGTAATAATCAAAAGAAAAAGCCTCTAAACGTCGATGTTTAAAGGCTTTTTTAGTGTTTTATTTGGCAGGGGAGACAGGACTTGAACCCGCAACCAACGGTTTTGGAGACCGCTACTCTACCAATTGAGCCACTCCCCTGTGTACAGTTACATTTTAGCCTAAACCTGTTCTTCTGTCAACTTAAATTCAGGCTAAAAAGACTTTCAACTCAGATGAATTTAAGGAAGACACCCCTTCTAAATCCAATAAGAATTTTTTCCAAAAAACTCCCGGACCAAACCTGCCCAAATCACCATTACTTTTAATTACTCTATGGCAGGGTATAACTAGGGGAAGACGATTTTGAGCCATAGCACTTCCGGCCGCCCGGTAAGCACAAGAATTTCCGGCAGCACTTGCTAACATGGCATAAGAAACAACCACTCCGTATGGAATAAGTCTTGCTTTGAGCAAAACTTCTAGAAAGAAAGGTGACCAGCCCACAAAATCTACTGGGAAACTAGTAAAGTCATGTTTTCCCCCACACAGATAACTCTGCAATTCGATATGAAATGAATTTAGCCAATGCGGTTCTAGTAGAAATTTTTTTTGCTGTAGTTCTAGGGGAGGATTTTCCGGCGGAAAAGAAAGATGGTACAAACCCTTTTCAGTATAAGAAAAATAAATCTCTCCCAGAGTAGTAGTAACTTTGTCCCATTGTTTTTTGATATACATTTCTATCTCCTTGAAAAAAGAACTTTTAGTCTTT
This sequence comes from uncultured Syntrophomonadaceae bacterium, assembly GCA_964562355.1. Lineage (GTDB taxonomy): Bacteria > Bacillota > Dethiobacteria > PWVN01 > PWVN01 > CAZLTH01. The sequence goes on from CAZLTH010000002.1 coordinate 18,851, forward strand.
GTTTAAATTATCTTTCTAGCATTTTTTTTGCTTTTACCATCCTGCTCCGTATGCGCTTAAATAAGGGTAGACCTTTAGTCCATAAAAAATAATGTGCCGGGTTAAAAACTAAATCATATTCACCAGTAAACTCAAGAAAGTCAGGATTAAATCCTTTCTTGAATTTATATAAGCCATATAAAGGGTTGTCAGGGTTAAGATCTCCAGACACCCCACCAAAATCATAAAATCTGCATTTTTCGTTGCTAGCCCATTGAATCATTTCCCATTGCAGAGCATAATTTGGCATCAGATTACGATATTCATTGCTGGAAGCACCATAAATATACCAAACCTTTTGAGCAAAGATAAAGCTAATCCCTCCTGCAATTAATTTATCGTGGCAATAAGCCAAAAAAAGTTTAGCGTAGCCTTTTTTTACAAATATATCCCAAATATCAGAAAAATAGCTGTAAGAGCGCACCATAAACTTATCTCTCTTAGCAGTTACCAGTAAGATATTATAAAAATCCTCTAATTCCTTTTTTGATGTTGCTATTTTGATAGATACTCCCTTTTTAGTGGCTAATCTAATATTATAACGAGTTTTTTTATGCATATTTTGCAAAATATCTTCCTTCTTATTACTCAGTGAAAGGCGAAAGGCAAAGCGTGGTTGTACCCCTGCAAAGTCCTCTCCTACGTTAACTTTATTAAATCCTTTTTGCTGCAAATATTTTAGAAAAGCAGTACTGTCAATAGTCATGTCCGGATCAATTTTCCAGAAAACAGCTTTTTCTTTCACAGCCAATTTTTTTACTTCTGCAATCAAGAAATCAAAAACACTTTTATCATTATAATCAAGAATAGGTCCTCTTGGAGAATAATAAATAAATTTATTAATCAAAGGTATTTTTCTTTTCAATAACAAAAAAGCTGCTTTTATTTCTTTGTTATCTTCAACAACGAAACGAACTGCTTCCCAGTCAGCTTTAACCTCTCCCCATTCATAAGATTGTAAAAAATGCCCCCCCTCTGCTTGTTGCACAAAAGCATTATATAGTTCTTTCTCTTTTTCAAATATAAAGCGTAATTTCATAAAAAAAACCTTCCATAAAAATATTTAGAATTCAAAGCAATAGCAAACAAAATCTACTTGCCGAAAAAACTTTAAGGGATTATAATATATACTCAGAAATCGTTGCAAACAAACTAAAGGATCAATTAAGGCTAAAAAGGAGACTGATATATTTGGGGGAATTTCATCTTTTAACTAAAGTTTTTCTTACATGGGTATCTACTGCACTCCTAAAGACAATTTTTTTCTGGTTCACTGAAAAAGAAATAAATATTTCCCGCTTCTATAGTTCGGGAGGTATGCCCTCTGTTCACAGCGCTGTCGTTTCTGCGTTAACTTTTTCTGTTGGATTTCAAGAAGGGTTTTCTTCAACATTTTTTGCGGTAACATTGGTGTTTTCCTTAATTGTAATTTACGATGCTACCAATATACGCTATGCAGCAGGTAAGCAGGCTGAAATACTAAATAAAATCATAAGCGATTTTTACAGAACCCATACTCTAGAAGAAGAAAAGCTTAAAGAGCTTTTGGGACATACTCCAAAAGAAGTTTTTGTCGGCATAATGATAGGATTGATGTTTGCACTGATTTAAGCTTACAGGTCTATGCCTGTTTGGCAAAGTTGGCAAAAGACTTTTTTAATCTGATAGACACAGGTCCTGGCTTGCCGTCATATATTTTCCGATCATTTATCTGTGTTACTGGGACTATATCTCGGCTGGAACTGGTTATAAAAACTTCATCAGCACTAAACAGATTTTCCTTAGTAATAAATTCAAATTTAACAGAAATTCCCTCTTGCTGAGCCAACTCTACTACAATATCCCGGGTTATACCTGGCAGTATCCAAGATCCTTGTGGTGTTGTAAAAAGTTCACCGTTAAAAACAGCAAAAAAACTGTGGCTGGCTGCTTCTATAATTTTGTTGTCTTTGTAAAAAACAGCTTCAAAAGCATTTTCTTGTATAGCTTTTTCCTTGGCCAGTATATTGGCAAGTAGATTAATAGACTTAATATCGCAACGTCCCCACCTTTCATCAGGAACCAGTATAACTTTAACTCCGGTACTCATAATAAAAGCATCCTCTTTCTGCAGAGATCGTACTATCATGAAAAAATTTGCCTTAATTTTTTCGGGAAAATTGTGAATTCTGGGAGCTGCCCCACGGGTAAGCTGGATATAGATCCCAGCATCAGCAAAACCAGTTTCTTTGGAAAAACCGCTTTTTACCAATAACTCTATCACTAAAGCTGTAATCTCTGCTGGGGTGTAAGGAATTTCTAATTGTATTGCTGCAGCACCGTTAGCTAAACGCTTTAAGTGCCTATCAATCTGAAAAACTTTACCGAAATAACAACGAACATACTCATAAATACCGTCACCAAACAGTAGTCCTCTGTCCTCTATATTGATAGTAGCTAGATCTGCGGAAGTAAATTCCCCATTTATAAAAGTGTTGATAACATCCATTTATTGATCTCCTCTCTATTCTTAGATACTACCTAGAATTGTTCTCTTTTTTTCTTTTATATCCTGCTTGCAGTCATTTTTTATTTGGTATCCCTAGCTTTAACCTTTTTAATTCTTTAGATCTTTCAAATAGGAGTTTATGTAGATGAGTAAAGAAAAAAATATTATAGAATTCTGTCGTTCTGTAGGCTGTGATTTAATTGGATTTGCCAGTGCAGAGCAGTTTTTGGACGAAAAGAAGATGCTACAAAAAAGAGAAGAGAAAAACAATCAGTCTCCTTATGAGGAAGAAAATCTTTTACTAAGGATCGACCCTTCCTTACAACTAACTGACGTTAAAACCATTATATCCTTGGGCTTCAATTATGATACAGGGTTTAAGCCTGATAAGCCTATAGATACCCCCAGAGGAAGATTATCTAGGTTTGCTCTTGTTAAGGATTATCATATTGTAATTAGCAGTAAGCTGAAAAAAATTTGCCAGCTTATTGCTGATAAAATTCCCGGTGTAAAGTATAAATATTTTGTTGATACTGGACCATTGCTGGAACGAGCTATCGCCTACAGGGCTGGACTGGGTTTTTTTGGTCACAATAACTGTTTTACCAACTTAAATAAAGGCTCTTACTTCTTTTTAGGAGAAATTCTCTTAAATATCAAGTTGTTTCCCTCCTCCCGAGACAAACAAGAAAAATGCCTAGAATGTAACAGGTGTTTAGCGGCTTGTCCTTCCGGAGCTTTAATTGCTCCGTACTCATTAGATTATAAAGTTTGTCTATCGTATATTTCACAAAGCAAGGACATCATACCAGTAAATAGTCGTTCTTTGCTGGCAGACCAGCTATACGGCTGTGATATTTGCCAGGAAGTTTGTCCCTTTAACTCAAAAGAAGCTTTACCTGTTAACAAAGAGTTCCTCTTTTCAGCCTGCCAACCCTATCCCGAGTTATTACCACTACTACAGATGAGTAGTAAAAATTTCAAAAAGGAATTTCAGGATACCTCCTTTTTTTGGCGAGGCAGAACAACCTTACAACGTAACGCTATTATTATACTGGGGAATTTAAAATCAGAAGAGGGCATCCCTTATTTGAAACGAGCGATGCAAGATCCACGTCCTGAAATAAGAGCCTATGCTGCTTGGTCATTGGCCGAAACAGCAGGCGACAAATCTCATCACACTTTATTAAAGAGCTTAAAAAAAGAAAATAATGATTTTGTCAGAAGTGAAATCACCCAGCTACTTAAAAATTAATTCAATAATTATATAGAATGGAATAATACTCTTGAAAGTTTCTTGAACTGGCAGCTATACAAATAAGAACTTTTATATTAAAATATAGCTTGTATGAGTTAATACCCTAAATTTATAAAAGAAGGAGTAAATTTGTATGAAGTATAAGATTGCAACTATACCCGGCGATGGAACAGGTCCTGAAGTTACGACCGAAGCTATCAAAGTTTTGAAGGCGGTAAGTGAAAAAAACAATTTTGAACTAGAATTCCATCCTTACGACTTAGGCGGTGAAAGATATCTTCGTACTGGCGAAATACTACCTCCTAGAGTTGTAGAAGAATTAAAAGGATTTCATGCTATTTTATTAGGAGCAATCGGGCATCCCGATGTTAAGCCCGGCGTCCTAGAAAAAGGAATCTTATTGAAACTTCGTTTCGAACTGGATCAGTATATCAATTTAAGACCAATAAAGCTTAATTCGGCTAAGTTTTCACCTATCAAGGATAAAACTCCTGCTGATATAGATTTTGTTGTCGTGCGAGAAAACTCAGAAGGCTTATACGCTGGTGCTGGAGGAACATTGAAAAAAAATACACCGGATGAAATTGCTATTCAAGAATCTATTAATACTAGAAAAGGTGTTGACAGATGTCTACGATATGCCTATGAGTATTGCCAGAAAAGGAATAAAAATAATAAATTAACCCTATGCGGTAAGACAAATGTTCTCACCTTCGCTTTTGATTTATGGGAAAGGGCTTTTAACGAAATCGGTGAAAAGGAATACGCAACTATAAAAAGAGATTATGCTCATGTTGATGCTATTACTATGTGGTTGATTACCAATCCAGATTGGTTTGATGTGATTGTCACAGATAATATGTTTGGAGATATTATTACTGACTTAGGAGCCGTATTACAGGGCGGCATAGGCATAGCAGCCGGAGGAAATATCAACCCTGAGGGAGTGTCAATGTTTGAACCGATTGGTGGTTCTGCACCAAAATACACCGGACAAAATGTTATAAATCCGCTGGCAGCCATAAATGCTGGGGCAATGCTTTTAGAGGCAATAGGAGAAAATAAAGCAGCCTCACAAATAGAGGAAGCTGTGATCGTTGTGTGTGAAAAACACTTGAAAAGTTTTGCTGCTGGGAAAATGGGATATAAAACTAATGAAGTTGGAGACCTAGTAGTAAAATACCTGTAAAGATAAGCGGCCGTAAGGCCGCTTATCTTTAGTTAAGAGTTCCTTATCTGCTCATATTTTTTTTCAATCAAAGCATAAGCTTCTTTTTTTGTTTTTATTTTTCCATTAATTTGAGCAGTAAACAGTTCTTCTATTATTACTCCTAAATTTCTGGAAAGCGGCAAGTTTAAATAACAAATTATTTCGTCAAAAGTTAATATCTCAGGCAAAGACTCTTTCCCCTGAAAACCGTAAAAAAACTCTTCCAGAACAAGATTAACAAAACATATATATTTTTTTACCTCGGCAGCACTATTGGTAGCTCTGAAGTTTGCCAAACCTAAAAGCATTAATTCTACCATAATATCTTTAAACATGGAAAAAAAACGATACATAGTGCCTGAGAGTATGGACTTTTGTTGGAAAATATAAAGAGGGTGCATGTGATTTTTTACCAGTAACAATAAAATGTTTTCTTCTTCTTTGTTAAGCATGAGATAATTTAATAGGTTGCTGATATGCTTTATGGCTGCAAATTCATGATTAAAAGTAGGATAAGGTCTATATACAACACTACCGGTAATATCTATTTTGCCGATATCATGATATAGTGCGGCAAATTTTAGAAGTTGTAGAACTGTTCTATTTCCACAAGTACTGGCATATATTTTTTCTTTGATAAGAGACGAGATATGAGCTGGAAAAGGCATTTCATCAAGTGATATTTCTAAAAACTTTACAGTTTTAACCCCATGTGAGTACAAATCATCAACACTGCCAAAATCATATTTTATATTGCGCATTCTTTTCGTTTTAGGAAATAAAAAAGATAAACAATTAAGTTCACTTTCTAGGAAATTCAAACTTTTATGCGCAGTTTCCATAGCTAGAATCTGCCATAATTCTAGAAAAGTCTTACCACGCAAACTTTTGCTAATATGTTTACTATTATCTTTAAGTAAACTGAGAGTTCCCGGGGCTGTTTGTAGGTTAAAACGATTTAGAAATCTGGCAGCCCTGATGACTCTTACCGGATCATTATACAAACTCTTCTTGTCAGGCAAACGTAAAATATTTTTTTCTAAATCTTCTTTACCCCCACAAGGATCAATAATATAATCCAAACTATTTTCTTGCGTTAAATAATCTTCCAGTGGTAGAGCCATAGCATTAATCGTAAAATCTCTTTTAAAAAGATCTTCTTCAATTTGTTGTCCTTTAATGACGGAAAAATCGAAATGAATCGGTTTATTGTTAAACAAAAAAGTGACCCGGGAATACTCGCTTGCTCGCTCCAGTATAGTGTGCTCTCCATACAGATGAGAAGCAACTTTTCTGGCAAAATATAAAGCATCATCTGTGATCACAAAATCAATGTCATCGGGGTCCTGTCCCAGTAATAAATCACGCACAAATCCACCTACAATATATAACTTGGAGTTTTGATTTTTAGACATCTTTAAAAGAAGCTGCAAAACATCTTTTAGCAACATCTTCATTCTCGCCTGCATCTTACCTCCTGCTTTTCTCATGCTCACTATTTACCAAGGGAAAAAAGTTTATGTTGGTAATCTGACAAAAATAAAACAACAATTGTATAAATCTCAAGTCTTCCTAATAACATCAGAAAAGACAAAACAACCTTACCTACACAGGGTATAGTATAATAGGTATTTAAAGGACCTACCAAGCCAAGACCTGGACCGACATTTCCTAAGGTAGCAGCAACAGCAGAAAAAGCACACACGATCTCAATACCAAAGCTAGATATAAGTAGAGAAGCAAATATAAATATAAAGAAATATAAAAAGATAAAGCCCAGTGTGTTAGAGACTAACTGCTCGGGTATAACTTTTTTACCTATTTTAATTGGCAAAACCAAGTTAGGATGAATCACTCGCATGGTTTCGCGGTAAATATATTTAAAAAGAATCATTAATCTTATTTGCTTGATAGCTCCTGCTGTGGAGCCGCCGCTTCCGCCGGCGAACATTAAGAAAAAAATCAACGCTCTAGAAAAAGGATGCCAAGCGTCAAAGTTAGCAGTTGTAAATCCGGTAGTAGTGATAATGGAGACAGCTTGAAAAACTCCTTGACGTATCGAAGGTATAATTTCATGAACGTTAAAGAAATAGATATTAATACTAATCAACAGAGACATCGCTGCGGTAAAAAGAAGATAAAATTTAAATTCAGGGTTTCTAAAAACTGCTCTAACATTTCCCTTGAGAGCAGTGAAGTATAAAGAAAAGTTTCCACCAGCAATCAACATAAAAATAATGATAATAAATTCAGCTCTAAAATTATACAGTCCTGCCACACTAGCGTTTTTTGTCGAAAACCCTCCGGTAGCCATGGTTCCGAATGTATGTGTGAGAGAGTCAAAAAAAGATAACCCTGCTAGCAATAACAGAACAACCTGTACAAAAGAAATAAAAACATAAACGAACCATAATATTTTCGCAGTTTCAGCTATACGGGGAGTGATTCTTTCCGGAGTTAATCCCGGAACTTCTGCTTTTAAAAGATGTGTTCCTCCAAAGCCAAAACGTGGCAAAATAGCGACAAAAAGGACAATTATGCCCATGCCTCCTAACCAGTGGGTTAAGCTACGCCAAAAAAGTATCCCTCTGGGAACAACTTCAATATCAGTTATAACTGTAGCACCGGTTGTCGTAAATCCTGACATAGCCTCAAAAAAAGCATCGACAAAAGAGGGTAGAACATTACCAAAAATAAAGGGCAGTGCTCCAAAGGCAGCTGCCAATATCCACCCTAAGGTGACAAAAGCAAAACTCTCTTTCAGTGTGATATCTTTAGCAGACTTACCGATGATTAGTAGTATAATTCCTGCCAGCAATGTAGCTATAAAAGAATAAATAATAGCTATCAAATCACCATCAGTATAATATATTGCCCAGAGAGCAGGAAAAATCATAGTTACGGAGAGTACTAGAAGCATAGTACCTAATAAATTAGAAACAATTCTTAAACGCATTCTTTTCCTCCTGCTGTTAATTTAGTGAAAATATCATTGCTAATTACTGTAAGTACTCTTTACCTAGGTTTTGTAGATGCAGAAAATAACTTTTCTATGCTGGACAGGAGAGGATGCAATGTAAAAATGACTATACTATCATCGGGCAGGAGACGATCGTTCCCTCCAGGTACAAAAACATTACCCTGGCGTGATATAGCCCCAACTAAAACTCCCTTGGGCAGACCAGCAGATCGCAGTTCTTTACCGCAAACAGAAGCATTCTTCGGCAATATAATCTCTACAATTTCAGCTTTTTCTTCCTTGAGAATAGTTAAATTAATAATATCTCCTTTTAGAATCAAACGCATTATCCTAGAGGCAGTCAAAAGCCTTGGACTAACTACCTTATCGATATTAAGATTGCTCAAAATAATATTATAATCCGGACGAATAACTTCAGATACAGTTCTTTTAGCCCCTAATTGTTTGGCTAATAAAGTAGAAAAAAGATTTATTTCATCATCACCAGTAACAGCAATGAAGATATCAGCTTTCTCAATTTCTTCCGACTTCAAGAAAATATTATCGGTAACGTCACCGTTTAGAATTATGGTTTGAGAAAGTTTCTCAGCAATTTTTCGGCAACGTTCCATATCCTTATCAATTATCTTTATCCTAAATTTATTGTTAGGTGTTTTTTCCAGAAGCTCGGCCAGCCTAAACCCTACTCGTCCACCACCAGCAATAATAATATTATAGTTTTTCTTTTCTTCTCTTTTAAAAATGCTCTGAACAGTGTTCGTGTTTCGTTTGCTAAGAATATAAACTTCGTCTCCCGGCAACATGGTATCATTTCCACTAGGAACCAGTACTTCCCCATTATCTCTTACAATAGCACAAATAATAGAGTTTTCGGGTATAGGAATATCTTTTAAAGGCACATTGGTAACGAGATCATCTGCTTTAAGAGTTAAACCTACCATTTTAATACTTCCGTCAGCATAGTATTCTAATTCATTGACTTCCGGGAAATCAATAGTTTTTTTAATTTCCTGCGCTGTAATATCTTCCGGATTAATAATATAATTAATGCCTAGTTGTTCATTTGTCAAGATATTTTCTCCTTGGGCATACTCAGGATTTCTTATTCTTGCTACCGTTTTTATCACACCATAACTTTTTGCCAACATGCAAGATATTATGTTAACTTCATCGATTTCTGTGACTGCGACTAAAAGCTCTGTTTTTTTAATACCAGCTTTCTCTAAAATAGAACAGCTAGCTCCATTACCTTCTACAACCAAAACATCTAGTTGATTTTCAATCTGGCTGCTAATTTTATTATTGTGTTCAATGATTACAACATCATGATCTTTGGAAAGGCGAGCTGAAATCTCTGTCCCTACCTGTCCGCCTCCAACTATAATTATATGCAAAAAATCACCCCTCTTAGATAAAGTCACTTTGTAGTATTCATTATAGAAACCTGAATTCCTGCAATCAACTTCTTTTTTATTTATTTATACCACTGAAGCTGAGTACATTCGGACAACGGATAAACACGGATTAGTTTCTCCTACCCTTATTTTTTCTCGGTATAGACACTTTATAACTTTTCTGCTAAACTGAATATGACTTTTCTCCTAACTGTTAACTGCCAACTAACTATTGGAGGTTAGATTAATGCTTGGACATCTTTTATTGCAAAGCGCAAAACTCTTTACAACCAGACGCTGGAGCAATGCAGCTCGCTTTGAAGAGACAACGTTTGCTGACGGCTCCTGGTTTTCAACTCTTTTAGGTTATACCTTAGCACTTTTGGAGGAGAAGCTTTTTTGCAGCACTGTTGACAGAGGGTTATTGTTAAAGCGAGGTATTTTCCATAAAATACCTACCAGCATTGTGGGTAATATTTCCAGTTCTATTAAAGAAGACAGTGCTTTACGACAATCTCTGGATGAAATAATTTATCTGGCTGTAACAGGAGAACTGGCCCCTCTAGCTCCTGTAACTACTAGAACAGAATTTAGCAAATGCATTTTAGAAGCAAAAGATGATTCCTTGGAAGGAAATATTTTGATTGCTGCAGACTTAATAAATTCCTTAATGGAATGCCGCAGAGAAGTGTCGTTTGGTTTAGAGGATTTTAATGAACCTTTACTGTTTATAGAAAAAAAATTAACTAAATCCCCATTGAAATCTGTAGACTATATCCTAAATAACGAGAAAATGATGCAATTCTTGAAAATTGCAAGAAATATTATCTTTACTCAACGCTGGAATACAGAGGTAAGAAGGTTTCCTACCAGCGTAGCAGGTCATTCTTGGTACATTGCCTTAATCTGTTATTTTCTTGTAAGCTGGGAAAGTTATAAGTTTAATAATTATTTAAATATGGAAAAAGTGCTGGCCGGTGCTATATTTCATGATCTTCCAGAAGCTGTAACTGGAGATATAATCAATCCCACAAAGAACCGTAGTGAAAAAATGAAGCTGGCTTTAGAACAAGTAGAAAAAACAAAAGTAAAAAAAGAATTAATCAGCCTCCTGCCACCGGAATTGCAAACAGAATACTCTGTACTGATATTACAGGCAAAAGATGATTCACGGGAGGGAAAACTGCTTCATGCCACAGATATGTTGGTTGCCCTGCTGGAGTGTGTTTTTGAAATCAAAAGAGGAAACCACCTGCATTTTAGAAAAAATTATTATAAAATCAAGCGTATATTAAATAGCATGACTTCTGAGTTTGACAGTATTAATTATTTTTTAATCTGGTCCCTAGATGATTTTTGGGAAGAAACAAAAACCTAAAAATTAATTATATTTTCCTCCGACAAAGAGTATTTAAAAAACATTGGGTGCAGCGAGGTTTTCTGGCAACACAATAATTCCGGCCGTGATATATAAGCAAATGAGAAAAAAGTCCCCAAAGAGACCTAGGTATTTTTTTTTGTAAAATTTGCTCTGTTTCTGTTGGATTCTTTCCTTCCGCCAACCCTAAACGATGTGAAACCCTGAATACATGAGTATCAACCGCAATAGCAGGTAAATTAAAAGCACTGCTGAGTATAACGTTGGCTGTCTTCCTACCTATACCAGGCAAAGCAACCAACTCTTCCAATGTTTCAGGGACATTCCCTTTATATTTTGAAGTTATTATTTTACTGGTTGCAATTATATAACGAGCTTTATTTTTATATAATCCGCAAGACTTTAGCAGCAACTCCAATTCTTCTACAGTAAGACAAGCAAAAGCAAAAGCATCTTCAAACTTTTCAAATAGAGTGGCAGTTATTTTGTTTACCTGCATATCAGTGGTTTGAGCTGAAAGTATGGTAGCCACCAGCAACTGAAAGGGACTCGCAAAATCAAGCGTAGTTTTAGCTTCAGGATAATGTTCTTTTAATTTTAAAATAATACTATCAATTTTTTTTTGCTGCATAATTACTCTCTTCCTCTGAAAAATCTATTTCCTAGGAAATAGTGCCAAATCGACAGATAAACTTCATTTATCTTACTTAATCTATAGCATGCTTGTTTTTTGTGTCCTTTCATGTACCTTCATGACAAGCAGAAATAATATTATTTCTGCTCTGGGTTTTTATGTCTGTATAATATTTATGTCAATGTGTATCCTATTAATGTTGCTAAAATCATTTTAAAGGAGGGTTGTACCTTGAGCTTAACTCAAATGGAGGCCCAACAAATACAGGAAGCAATAAAGTTTGAAGGACTTTGTTCTTCCAAATATGCTGCTTATGGAGAACAGCTACAAGACCAAGAGCTGAAGAATTTATTTAAGCAGCTGGAAAATCGCGAGAATCAACACAAAAACACTTTGACTCAAATACTACAACAAAACGGTATTACACCGGAAAACAACTAGGAGGGTTATTATATGTCAGGACAGCTTGTCGATAAAGACATTTTACAGGATATGCTGGTAACAGAAAAGTTTGTATCTAATGCCTACGAAATGGGTGTCATGGAGGCTGCTAACCCCTCAGTAAGACAATCACTACAGCAAATTCAAACTGAAGAACAAGAACATGCTAAAATGATTTTTGATGCGATGCATAAACGAGGCTGGTATCAAGTACAACCAGCACAAAATTCTTAAAAAAACCTCCTCCGCAAGGAGGTTTTTTAAATTATTCTTTTGATTGTACCTGCTTTTGATTGTATCTGATCTGATTTCTATTCTTTTTCCAGTTTAATATTCCTCCTAATATTAAACCTGCTATCATGCCTATTATTAAAGTCAGAACAAGTTTTAAGTACAAACCGCTTTCTCCTATATAGACAGCAATTTTTTTCTCCAGCTCATGTACTTTTTCACCTGCAGCGATAGCCGCAGCTTCCTTTTCGCTTAATCTACTTTCCAACTTCTCAACTTTTGTTCGCTGTTCCTCCTTTAGAATATTTTGTTTTTCCTGCTCTCTTGCCAACTCTTCTCGATGTTTTGCAACTAAGTTCTCCGTATGTATTCCATGTGCCTGTATCTGTGTCATCAGGTATCCGATCTGGTTATTAATCATCAAAAGCGCCATCTGATTTTCATTTAGTTTTACTACATCAATATTGCGAAAAGTATCTTGAAATAAAAGGGTATTCTCTCCTATGCTGCTTTCTCTTTCTTGCTCTATGTCATTGTTTTGTTCTAGCAGTTCGGTATTTTCTTCATTTTCCTGCAGGAAAGCAACGGTTGGAAATATCATTAAAAAAATCAGGCTGAATAAAATTATTTTTTTCATCTTGAACTTCACCTCCTCCTACCTTTATTTCGTAGCAAGGATGGCAAAATCCTTCTCAAAATTTTGTAAAAAGTATCCTAGAAAGAGAAAACCCACTCTGAAACTGAAAAACTTTTATAGTGTCGGCTGCGGTTAATTTCCATTGATTCTCTTCATCCCTGTTTAAGTGTAATAAAACTAGGCTAAAAGGAATTTCCCTAGCAACGTTCAACCCCCTTATACCGGCAGCTCCCGTACTACCAGCGTTTATAATTACACTTTTTGCAGTTTCTTCGATATGTAAAGAGTGTGTATGTCCAGTTAAGATAATCGGTATGTCATCAACAAAAGCTTCAGCTATCCGTGGATGATGAATAGCTATAATATGCGGAGTTATGTTTTCTTTAAATAAAAAAGATTTCAATTCAACTGCAAAACTGTCCAATATCTCATTAGAAGGGATGATCATAGCAGAAGAAAAGGAAGAAGGATCTTGAATGCCTGCCACTAGGATTCCCTCTACTTCTGCTACACCTTTTTCCACCACCTTAACTCCAGAAAGTTCAGCTAAAACAGCTATAGTATTAGGTGAATCATGATTGCCCGGAACAAAAATATAGGGTATACCTAATTCGCCCACTCTGCTTGCTAGCTCAGCCTCTAAAGGTGTTCCAAAATCAGTTATATCGCCCGTATCAATAACAAAATCTACGTTAAAATTAGCTATAACTTGCTCAATAAAATCAAAAGCAGCAGGATTATTATGTATATCAGAGACATGTAGAATCTTTTTTTCTCCATCTACCAATCCAAGTGGCTCCAGAAATTGTAATCGCTCAAAAAGCAAGTAAAGATTGCTAGTGATAATTTCTAATTGTTCCCCCAGCGTAGCAACCTTGATCAATGTTTCCTCTATTAATCCAAAAACCCAAGGAGCCGCAGTTAAAGCCCCTTCAAATTCAGGGCTAATAAATGCTTGGGGATCGTAAGAAATATATATAGAAAAAAAAAGTAAAGCCAAAATTAAAAGTCCGGTAACACCTCCCAGTAAAACTTTTTTAACATTCTTAGAGAATATAAAATAAATAGCAGCAGCTCCACCTATAAATCCTAGTAATAGCAACCTAAGTGCAAAGTCTACTATTGCTTTTCTTGTCTCTGTTAGCAGTTCTGCCATATATTGTTTTTCCGGTAACTCTGAAATAGTTTCTCTTAGCAAGTCTAAATTAATATTTTTTAACAGAGCAGTTATTCTTAAGGGTGCGTTATGAGTTGTCGCCCATACTCTCCCAAATGGAGGAAACTCTAGCTCTGTTATACCATAGCTAAAAAAAGATAAACTTATTTCCAAATCAAAAGGACCGATTATTACATTCATTTGCCCCAGCAAGCTTATCACTAATACCATACCTAAAACTGAAACCAATAAAATTTTTATATACTCAAGCAGTTTTTTCATATTTTCCCTTATAACTTAGTTATGATTTTGAAAAAGTAATTTAGAACGCAAGTAATCTCCGGAAATTTTTTCATTTTCTAATAAGTATCCAGCAATTTTTTTTAAAACAACAAGCTGTTCTGTTAATAATATCTCCACTTTTTTTTCTTCTGTAGATAAAATTTTTCGGATTGCATCATAAAGAATTTTTTGAGGCACCATACTAATATTTACTATCCCCAAAGGAGACATGCCAGAACTGATAATCTTTTTAGCCAATCTGAAAGCTTCTTGAAAATCATTTTCAGATCCTGTAGAAAGATTTTCCAGTACTATCTCTTCCGCTTTTGCTCCTCCTAAAAAAACCCCTATTTGCCCTTCCAGATATTCTTTAGTATATAAATAATTATCTTTATCAGGTATCTGTCTCACGTAACCAAGAGCTTTTCCCCGGGAAGTAGTTGTAATTGATGATACAGAGCCATTTCTTATTTTTTCACTAATAAGAGCGTGTCCTGTTTCATGCACAGCGATACGCCATAATTGTTCAGCATCAGGTCTTTTTTCCAATCTCTCTCCCATAATAACCTTTTCTATAGCTTCACTAAAGTGTAGAGCATTAATAGATTTAGACTTTTCTCTCATAGCCAGAATGGCAGCTTCGTTGACCAGACTTTCTAAATGCGCTCCGGAAAAACCGAAAGTTTCTTTGGCCAAACTTTCTAAATTTACATCTTTAGCCAACGGTTTATTTTTACTATATAAAAATAATATTTCTAATCTCCCCTTCATGTCAGGCAGATCAACATTTACAGTTCTGTCAAATCTACCTGGTCTGAGCAAAGCAGTGTCTAAAATATCTATTCTATTAGTAGCAGCCAGCAATAAGATTTTTATACCACCCTCTTTATTATTAATGCCATCCATTTCTACCAGCAATTGGTTTAATGTCTGATCATATTCCAAGTGGCTTGAATGACTACCTCTTTTCCCACCCAAAATATCAATTTCATCAATAAAAATAATTGCACTACTCTTATTTTGTTTTTTGGCTTCTCTATCAGCCTGCTGAAAAATTTTACGTACTCTTTGTGCACCAACGCCGGCATACATTTCAATGAATTCGCTTCCAGAAGTTGCCAAAAAAACAGCGTCAGTATAATTTGCAGCAGCTTTGGCTAAGAGAGTTTTACCTGTTCCCGAAGGACCTACCAACAAAACTCCTTTTAGTGGGCGTATACCCATTTTATTTATTGCCGTTTGATTCCTTATAAAATCCAATGATTCCATTAATTCCCGCTTAGCCGTTTTTTGTCCACCAATGTTTTCAAAGCTTATTATATCTTTATTTGAATTCTTTATGAGAGAAATAAAATTTCTAGATAGATTTTTTGTTCCTAACAAATAATACAGCCCTAAAAGCAAGCATCCAAAAAATAAGAAAGGGATTATGTTGACACCTTCCAAAAACAAGATAATAATCAAGGCGGTAGTAATACCGACAATTATTTCTTTGATCATATTTTTAGTCCCTCCCCGGCATTTGACGTAAAATTCGTCTATATAAAAAGTAATCACCACTATGCAGCTGTAGAAATATATAATTTTCAGTAACAGTTAGCCTGCTTTTCTCAATCCCATAATTTTCTTTAATATTTTCTATATTTTCTCCCATAGTCACATAATTTCCCCGCACTGCTCCTTCATAGAGAGCAAGATGAATTTTTTGATAAGCCCTAGTCAAAATATTGTCGGGTGAGTCAATAACTTTAATAGTATAATTTCCGTTATAATTTTCTTGTATCATTGCTTCAAGGTGATAGTAGAAACGTGAAAAATCATCAATTTTACCTACAGTTATATTTATTTCAAGCTCTCTTCCTTCTTCCTCTGGGTATATTTTTTCGATACCATCCATATTT
>CAZLTH010000003.1:0-30026 GCA_964562355.1 uncultured Syntrophomonadaceae bacterium
GTGAGGATGAAATAATTTAAAGTGGAAAACATGGCAATTTATCGCACAATCTTTCTGGCTTTTATAATAAGCATATTTCTGGCTCCCATTTTTATTTTCTGGTTCAGAAAATTTAATGTGGGTCAGAGAATACGCTCTGATGGTCCTATCAGACACTTGAAAAAGGCGGGCACTCCTACCATGGGAGGAATTATTTTTTTAAGTGTGCTGGTAATTATGAGTTTTTTTCAAAGGCCATTGACAATACTGTTGCTAGCTCTTCTTTTATTAACTTTAGGACACGGTCTTATTGGTTTTCTTGATGATTTCATCAAAGTGTACCGAAGAAGGTCACTAGGATTTAAGGCACGCAGTAAACTTTCGTGCCAGCTTCTTTTGATTTCCATTTTTTCGGTTGTTCTTATCTTGAGGGGTCATTGTACAATCGTAGAAGTTCCTCTGACATCTTTGTCTTGGGAGTTGGGGTATTATTATTATATGCTGGTTTTTGCTATTATTTTAGGGGCCTCTCACGGTGTAAACTTGACAGATGGGATTGATGGGTTAGCTGCAGGAACTGCAATTTTGTCGCTGTTGGCTTATCTTTTTATTTCCTTGGGGCAGGGAATGCCAGAGCTGGCTTTTTTTTCGGCTGTTTTGATTGGTAGTACATTTGGATTTTTAGTTTTTAATTTGCACCCGGCACGTATCTTCATGGGAGACGTAGGTTCTCTCTCTTTGGGGGCTGCTTTGGCTGGCTTGGCAATTTTGACTAAAACGGAGTTATATTTGGTTTTTATCGGGGGCATCTTTGTTCTGGAAACCCTTTCGGTGATTATTCAGGTTATCTCTTTTCGACTGACAGGGAGAAGAGTTTTTCGCATGAGTCCACTTCATCACCATTTTGAGTTGGGTGGCTGGTCAGAGTGGCAGGTAGTAATGGGGTTTTGGGCAGTCGCATTTGTCTTTGTTTTTCTAGCAATGACGGATATGGGAGTGTTTGGAGAGTGGTTTTGAGACGAGTGACTGAGTGACTAAGTGACTAAGTGACTAAGTAAGGGACAGGGGATTGGGGCTTTTTTGCTCCGTAAACCTCGAACCTCGAACCCTGAACCTCGTCCCTCTGTCCTATTGACTCACTGACAGCCGCCTGTCTGCGTGCAACGCACAGGCAGATAGGCTGACTTAGTCACTTAGTCACTCGGGTAAGGATGTGCAGTAGTGAATTTAAAAGGAAAAAAAATAGTAGTTCTTGGTTTTGGTAAAAGCGGGCGAGAAACAGCTTTTTTCTTGGCAGGAAAAGGTGCCCGGGTGGTGGTAAATGACAAAAAATCGCCAGAAGCTTTTTCAGAATCATTGGAGGCCTTTAAGCTACTTGAAAATGTTACTTTTGTTTTGGGTAGTCAGAAAGCTGACCTTATAGATAAGAAGGTTGATTTAGTTATAAAAAGTCCCGGTATACATCCCCGGGTGCCTCCGATTGTAGAGGCTTTGAGGTTAGGGGTACCTGTCTTAACAGAAGTGGAAGTGGCATATCATTTTAACAGAGCGTTTATAATAGGAATAACAGGAACTAATGGCAAAACCACGACAACTTCCTTGGTTTCAGAGATATTGAAAAAAACTACTAAGAAAGTATATACAGCAGGGAATATTGGAGTTCCTCTTTTATCTGTGGTGGAAAGTACTGAAAAAAATGATATCCTAGTAGCAGAGTTAAGCAGTTTTCAACTGGATAATATCAAGTGTTTTCGTCCACAAATTAGCGCTATCTTGAATATTACGCCAGACCACTTGGATTATCACCAATCATTCCAGGCTTACGTAGGGGCTAAAGCTAAGATTTTGTTGAATCAAAGAAAAGATGATTTTACAGTCTTAAATGCTGATGATCCCCTAGTAGCTTCTTTTAAAGACCGAGGGGAAGCGCAAGCTATAATGTTTAGCCGGGAACAGTTCTTGGATAGAGGCGTGTTTATTAAAAAAGGTCAAATAGTTTCAAATGACGGCAGTAAAGAAACTATGATTATGCCGTCTGTGGAAGTCGCCTTGCCGGGTGCCCATAATCTGGAGAACGTTCTGGCAGCAGTAGCTATTACCAGTTGTGTAGGGGTTTGTAAGGAGAAAATAGCAGAAACACTGAGGACTTTTAAAAGCGTGGAGCATCGTCTGGAGGAGGTAAGAGAGCTGTCTGGGGTTAAGTTTATTAATGATTCCAAGGCAACTAATACAGGGGCCGCTTTGAAAGCCTTGGAATCTTATGAAAAACCGCTGATTTTAATTGCCGGAGGTATGGATAGAGGTAGTACGTTTGATGAACTGGCAGTTTTAATTAACAAGAAAGTTAGTTATTTAATTTTGCTAGGAGAGGCAAAAGAAAAAATAGCCCATGCTTGTCGAGAAAGAGGGTTTGGCAACTATATAATGGTTGATAGTCTGCAAGAGGCTGTGGCAAAAGCTTCTCAGGAAGCAAAGTTCGGGGATACGGTTTTACTTTCACCTGCTTGTCCCAGCTGGGATATGTTTGCAAGCTTTGAAGAACGGGGGAATCTTTTTAAATCCCTTGTTA
The DNA here is from genome assembly GCA_964562355.1 of uncultured Syntrophomonadaceae bacterium. Lineage (GTDB taxonomy): Bacteria > Bacillota > Dethiobacteria > PWVN01 > PWVN01 > CAZLTH01. The sequence continues at coordinate 2,549 of CAZLTH010000003.1, forward strand.
TTGCTCTGGGAGGGGGGTAGTCTGAAAGAAATGAAAAGTGAAAAATGAAAAATGAAAAATTAAATTCAAAAAAATTAAAAACGATAAATTACCCAAGATCGGTATTTCATTGTGTTTTGTGCCTGGAGCGAAGGGAAAGGAATGGTTATAAGTTTGAAAAAAGACTTTGATTATATCATTTTTATAATAACTATTATTTTGCTGGGGCTGGGCTTGGTGATGGTTTTTAGTGCCAGCGCCGTAACCTCCGCAGAGCCTCCTAAAGGAGACATGTTTTTCTATTTGCGTCGACAGGGATTGTGGGCGATTTTGGGTATGGCGTCATTATTTGTCATGAGCAAGGTTAACTATAGAAAGATTCCAAAGTTAATTATTCCTGCCATTATTTTCAACTTTTTACTTTTGGCATCTGTTTATATCCCAGGAGTAGGAATTGTGGTTAACAATGCACGGAGATGGATAGGAATAGGTGGGTTTACCCTACAACCATCAGAGTATACAAAAATCATATTGGTGATATTTACTGCTTGGTATCTTTCTCGTCGAGAGATAAACATGAATAACTTTTTTCGTTCTTCTCTTATACCACTCTTTCTTATGGGAGGGTCTTTTATTTTCATTCTCCTTCAACCGGACCTAGGGACGGCTTTAACTATAGCTGCTACTAATATTATTATAATCATAATTGCCGGGATGCCTTTCTGGCAGGTAGGTCTTTTAGGGCTTGTCGGTGGTCCCCTGTCTTTTTATTTGATGATGAGTAAAGACTATCGGCGCCAAAGGATACTTGCTTTTTTAGATCCTTGGGCGGACCCATTGGATACGGGTTACCATATTATTCAATCTCTTTTGGCGCTGGGGCCGGGGGGATTATTAGGGGTGGGATTGGGAAGAAGTCGTCAAAAGTTGTGGTATTTACCGGAGCCACAGAATGATTTTATATTTGCCATCATAGGAGAAGAGCTGGGTTTTATAGGGACATTCACGGTACTTATTTTATTTTTCATTCTTACTTGGAGGGGCTTTAAAACAGCTCTTTATGCGCCTGATGCTTTTGGCAGTTTGCTGGCGGCAGGGATAACCACCATGATTGGGTTACAAGCTTTAATTAATATCGGAGTTGTTACAGGATCTTTGCCTGTAACAGGTATTAATCTGCCCTTGATAAGTGCCGGGGGAAGTTCACTTTTTTTCACCCTAACCGGCATAGGCATTTTACTAAATATTTCCAAACACAGCAAGGTGTAAACTGAGAAGTGGTGAGACACTTGGGAGGTGTCGAACGAGTCCGGGCGAAGTGAGAAGTGGGAAGTGGGGCGAGGGTTGGTTACCAGTTGACAGTTGACAGGGGTTGGTTACCAGTTATCGGTTATCGGTTATCAGGGGCTGGAGAGTCTCCTAGATAAACCTTGAACCTTGAACCCTGAACCCTGAACCTTGAACCTTGAACCCATCAACCTGTCACAAAGAGAGGGATGATTTATGGATGCGAGTTGCTTTTGTAGGAGCCGGTACGGGAGGACATCTTTATCCGGCTCTAGCTTTGGCTAAAGAAATAAAAAAGCAGGAAGCAGATGCAAAAATAATTTTTATAGGCAGAAAAAAAAGTCTGGAAAGTAGGGTCTTATCTCAAGAAAAGTTTGCGTTTAAGACTATTAATGCCAGAAGTTCAGCTCGTAAAATTTCTGTAGAAATGATCTGCTCTTCTTTTTATCTGGGAAAAGGTTTTTTAGAATCACTAAGGATTTTACGCAGGTTTTCTCCAAAGATAGTGGTTGGTACAGGAGGGTATGTTTCGCTGCCTGTTGTGCTGGCTGCTATTATGCTTAAAATACCAGTTCTCATTCATGAGCAAAATGTTATCCCCGGGATGGCCAATAAGTTTTTATCTTCCCGGGTCAGGCTAACCTGCCTTTCTTTTCCTGCTTCACGACCTTATTTCCCTAACAGTGCAAAGACAAAAGTTACTGGCAACCCTAGGGCTAGTGAAGTTCTGGCAACTTCTCGGGAGGAAGGGTGCAAATATTTAGGGTTGGTTCCTGAAAAAAAAACTCTTCTGATAACAGGCGGTAGCCAAGGAGCTTTAAAGTTAAATCAAGTAATGATTGAGGCACTAAAATTAATGGTAGGTAGGGAAGACTTACAGGTTATTTATGTTACCGGAGAAAGGTATTTTGCAGAAATATCTAAAAGAATAGCAGGATTGGGTTTGAAGATGATTTCTGACCTACAGGTGTTGCCGTATGTTAAAAATATGCCTTTAGCTTTAGCTGCAGCAGACTTGATAGTAAGCAGGGCCGGAGCTACTATTCTAGCAGAGATAAATTCTGTAGGACTGCCGGCTATCCTTGTTCCTTCGCCAAATGTGGTTAATGATCACCAAGTAGCCAACGCCCGGGTCCTAGAGAAAGGAAAAGCAGCTGTAGTTTTCCTAGAAAAAGATTTATATCCGGAGTTCCTGGTCAGGGAAATTTTCAACATCTTGAATAACAAAAACCGCCGGCAGATGATGGCAGAAGCAAGTCGTAGTATGGGGTTTCCACAAGCTGCTAATGTTATCTATAATTGTATTAAGGAGATTGTGAATTCCTCAACTAAATAAGGTTTATATTATGGCTTTCACATTCCGTCTCGGAGAGCATACTATACTGGTATGGGTCAAAAAATAACATTTGCCGATAAGCGCAGCAACGAGAATTAGATGATATGAACCAGTGACTTAGTGACTCAGTTACTTAGTAAGCGGTTGGTTAATAGTTTTTCCAATCTGCTATATAGCACTAAAAACCACCAACTGGCAATTGATAACTCGTAAAATGCAAGTTAGTTGCTTTCGTGAGGATATATTTTAGGAGATAATATTTAATGAATTTTACAAGCATTTCTAAAAACATTAAAAGTCCTATCTATTATGAAGAACCTATGAGTTTGCATACTTCATGGAAAATAGGTGGTCCGGCAGAAGTTTTTGTTTCTCTTTCTTGCGAGGAGGATCTTGCTTGGCTTCTTAAATTTTCCCAAAGAACTTCTAGTCCCCTTTTTGTCTTTGGTAAAGGAACTAACCTTTTGGTAGCTGATAGAGGCATTAAGGGGATTACTGTTTCTCTTTCTCCGGGCTTTTCTGCCTATAGTATAGAAGGCAACATAGTTAAAGCTCAGGGAGGAGCATCTCTGTCACAGCTGGTGAGGGTTGCAGCCGAGGCTGGATTATCAGGTCTAGAGTTTGCTGCCGGTATACCAGGGAGCGTAGCCGGTGCCTTGATTATGAATGCAGGTGCTTATGGTCAAAGCATGTCGGACATTTTTTTGGCAGCTAGGGGTCTTACCTTGACAGGAGAAAAGAATATTTTTTCTCCTCAAAATACCGTTTTTAACTATCGCTTTAGCAGTTTGAGGGCAGAAAAAACAACGATAACTTATCTGGAACTTCTTCTTACTCCGGGAGATAAAGCCAAAATAAAAAAAGAGATAGCAGAAAAAATGACTTCCAGAAGAGAAAAACAACCGCTGGGGGCTAGTGCAGGTAGTGTCTTTAAAAACCCTTCTCAAGGGTCAGCCGGTTGGTTTATTGAAAAAGCTGGACTAAAAGGGATGCAGTCAGGAGGAGCTATGATTTCAGAGAAACACGCCAATTTTATTATCAATACCGGGCAGGCTACTTCCAAGGATATCCTAACCCTTATGGGTATCATTAAAAACGAAGTTAAAATAAAGTTTAATATATCTTTGGAGCCGGAAATTTGTTTAGTTTCTGAACAGCCGGGGTGGGAGGAGAGGAAAAATCTTGGATAAAATTCTTGTTTTTGGCGGCAGATCTTTGATGGGCGAAATAGAAATAGATGGGGCAAAAAATTCTGTGTTACCTATCATGGCAGCTACATTGTTGAATGCTTCCGGGGAAGAAATAGCTATTGAAAATGTACCTTGTATTAACGATGTATTGGTGATGAGACAAATTCTTGATTCTTTAGGGGTGAAAACAAAGGAGAGCGAGAAGGCTCTTACCATCGACACTTCTTGTCTGATTTCCGCTACTCTTCCGGATGGTTTAACCAAAGAGATGCGATCCTCAGTTTTCCTTATGGGCCCTCTCCTAGTACGTTTTGGCAAGGTAGAGATGTGTCGACCGGGAGGATGTGCTATTGGCTTAAGACCAATAGACTTACATATTAAAGGTCTTAAAGCTTTGGGGGCAAAAATCACAGAAACAGGAGAAACTATTACGGTTACAGCTGAAAAACTGACAGGAGCAAATATTCAGCTTGACATTCCTAGTGTTGGAGCTACAGAAAATATTATGATGGCTGCTACAGGAGCTTGGGGTGAAACAGTTTTATCCAATGCTGCTAGGGAACCAGAGATTACTGACCTACAAAACTTTTTAAATATTATTGGAGCTGATATTCGGGGAGCTGGTACCGGTACAATCAGAATAAAAGGACCCGTTTCTTTACGGGGAGGGCATTATAGGGTTATTCCTGATCGTATAGTAGCTGGAACATTACTTATAGCAGCAGGGATTACCGGAGGGGATGTTTGGTTAAAAAATGTTATTCCTTCTCATATGGAAGCTATTATAGCCAAACTTAGAGAAGCAGGTTTGTTGATTGAAGAAGGGGATAATTGGCTCCGAGTCAGAACCAGAGTCAGGAGAAAAAGATTGGAGGCTGTAGAAAAACTATCTACCCAAGTTTACCCGGGTTTTCCGACAGATTTGCAGGCTCCCATGATGGTCTTACTGGCATTAGCTAAGGGTAAGAGTTTCCTTTACGAACATATTTTTGATAATCGTCTGAAACATGCTAAGGAATTACAAAAATTGGGAGCCAGGATAACTTTAAAAGAGCGTAAAGTTGAAATTGAAGGAGTCGAAAGGTTTCTTCCCGGTAAAGCAGTGGAAAGTACTGACTTAAGAGCCGGTGCAGCCCTCGTCTTGGCTGCATTAACAGTAAGGGGAAAAACAGAAGTTTATTTTCCTTGGCATATAGACCGAGGGTATGATAAGCTTGAGGGAATGCTTGCCAAATTAGGAGCTAATATTTATAGAGTAGGTTCACCTTATCAGAACAAGTCAGCCCAAGGCTGACGGTTTGCAGTCTGCGGACTGCAGTTGACAGTTATCAGTTACCAGTTAACAGGGGGACGGAGGGTTACGGGGGTGGTTAACAGTTTACAGTTGACAGGGGAAACGGAGACCGGGGGTGGTTTACAGTTTATAGGGGGTAAGAGTGAGAATGGTGGTTGGGGACCTCTCCAACTTCTAACCCATTCGACTCCCTGTAGTTGCTCAGAGCTTGCCCTGAGCGTAGTCGAATGGGGCAGGCTCTCCCACCTCCAATTTAGTAGGGGCAATCCCTTGTGGTTGCCCGAGTGTATGAGCGAGACAGTTAACGCCTGATGGGGGATTATTATATAGTTAGTTTTAAAAACACCAGATGTAAACTGTAAACCGTGAACTGTGAACCGTGAACTCGGTTTCCCTGAACCCTGAACTCGTAACCCCTGTAAACTGTAAACTGTAAACTGTAAACTGTAAACTGATAACCGAGATGCATTTGTTGACAAATAGCAGTTTTGCTTTACATCAGCATAAGCTGTAGGAGGTTTTTTGATGGACAGGCCTGTAAATAATTATAAATTCGGCAGCCATCCCGTTGTAGAAGAAAGGCGCAACAGGTTAAGAATGGTTAATATACTTCTAGGTGCAACTGTCTTTATTGCTCTTTTTTCAGGCTTATTTTATGGCTTGAAATCATCCTATTTTGAATTGGAGGAAATTATATTTAAAGGGAATATTATCCTCACCGCTGCAGAGTTGGAGGTGATTTTTCCGTATCCTTTGGGAACTAATATTTGGGAAATAGATCTTTCTTTGCTGGAGCGGGAATACTTAGCCTTGCCTCGTCTGAGAGAGGTACAAGCCAGTCGGCTTCTGCCGGCCACCATAGTTATGAACATCGAAGAAAGAAAGACGGTGGCTTTACTGCCTCACCAGGCATATTTTTATGAAATTGCTCTGGATGGTACTTTGATGGGCAGTCGTCTTAATTTAACCAGCATAAATTATCCTTTGGTAACAGGAATGTCAGGGATTTTCTACAGTCCAGGGGAAAACATTGCTGCTTCTTCTGTGGGGGAACTCCTTTTATCATTTCTAGAAGAACTGCAGGAGGCTGAAGTAATTGAATTATCAGAAATAAATATTTCTAATCCTAACAACCTTATTGTTGTTACTTTAGGCGGCAAAAAGGCTTGGCTGGGGAGAAAAGATTATGCTGAGAAATTAAGACTTCTTCCTAGAATTATACTTTCCTGGCCAGAGGAAGAAGTTTATCTGGATTTCAGAGTTTTAAATGCTCCTAATTTTTCTTTTGAAAGGGATTGATTTTTTTTTATAAAAAGAAGGGAAACTTGTTGTTTGTATTGAATAAATCAGTGATGTGTAGAAAGCAAGGATGCAAGGGGTGTTTTTGTGGCTAAAAATAATATTGTTACTAGTATGGACATTGGAACAACTCATGTGAGAGTGGTTGTAGGAGAAGTCACCCCGGATAGCACTATTAACATTATAGGTATTGGGACAAGTCCTTCTTTGGGGATGAAGAAGGGTGTTATAGTTGATCTTGATAAAACTGTAAGTTCCATACAGGAAGCAGTTGAGGAAGCTGAGCGTATGGCTGGGCGAGAAATAGACGCTGTTTTTTTAGGGCTGGTAGGTTCTAGGGTGGGTATAGTAAATAACCGAGGTGTGGTGGCAGTAGCAAGTGAAAACAAAGAAATCAGAGAAGAAGACGTAGAGCGAGTTGTACAAGCAGCTCGGGTTATAGCTATACCTCCTGAAAGAGAAATAATAGATGTTTTACCGCGGGAGTTTATAGTAGATGGTTATGATGGGATTCGAGATCCCGTAGGTATGATTGGCGTACGTCTAGAAGTAGATGCGATGGTTATTTCGGGCATGACCACTACGATAAGAAATACTTTGCGGTGTGTAGAAAGAGCAGGTTTGCTAGTAGGTGGGCTGGTACTTAATTCTCTGGCTAGTGCTGAAGTTGTACTTTCTCAGGATGAAAAAGAACTGGGAGTATTCTTGTTGGATATAGGAGGCGGTACGGCAGAAATTGCTATTTTTCAGGGAGGAAGCTTAAAAAACATAGCTGCTGTTCCGGTTGGAGGTGGGTATATTACCAGCGATTTGGCTATGGGGCTTAAAACCACTTTAGACCAGGCAGAAAAACTTAAGATTCAGCATGGTATGACTTTTATCCCACAGAAAGATAGTGAGGACTATATAGAAGTGCAAAATATAACTGGCAGAGATAATCACAGCATTTCCCAACAAGAGTTGGCTATGATTATTGAGCCTCGTTCTTTGGAAATCCTGCAACTGGCTAAGGAAGAAGTTGCTAGGATGGGTTTTGAAAAAGTTTTCCCTGCCGGAGTGGTTTTGACAGGTGGGGTGTCTTTAATGAAAGGTATGGCTGAGCTGGCTGAGAGTGTTTTTGATTCTCCTGTGCGTATTGCACAGCCTGGTTATATAGGAGTGAAAAGCCCGATATATTCAACTGCTGTAGGCATAATCTATTATGTGCAACGTCACCAGATGATTTCTCAGCCTAAAGCTGTTTCTGTTCGCTCCTTAAAAGGTTTTTGGAGCAAATGCTGGGATTGGATTACAGATCTTTTTACATAAAAATTCGTGGAATAGCGTGATAGAGGAGGAAAAAAATGATCGAATTTGATATGGAAAGGGAAGAGTTTGCTCAGATTAAAGTTGTGGGAATCGGTGGTGGTGGCAGTAACGCTGTGAATAGGATGATAGCATCTGGCATGAAAGGCGTTGAGTTTGTTGCTGTCAATACTGATACTCAAGATCTTTCTTCTTCTGAGGCACCTCAGAAAATACAGATTGGCATAAAATTGACTAAAGGATTGGGAGCTGGGGCTAATCCTGACATAGGTAGGCAAGCTGCAGAAGAGAGCAAAGAAGATATTGAGCGTTTTATTCAAGGTGCGGATATGGTTTTTATTACTGCCGGGATGGGCGGAGGTACCGGGACGGGAGCCGCTCCTGTTATTTCTCAGATTGCCCGGGAAGCAGGAGCTTTGACTATTGGAGTCATTACCCGTCCCTTTACTTTTGAGGGTCGTAGGCGACAGTTGAAGGCAGAAGAAGGGATAAGAGAGCTTAAAGAACAGGTAGACACTCTTATTATTATACCCAATGATCGTCTCTTACAAATAGTAGATAAAAAGACGTCGCTACGTGAATCCTTTCAGGTTGCTGATGATGTTTTACGCCAAGGGGTACAGGGTATATCAGACTTAATTGCTGTTCCCGGGTTGATTAATTTAGATTTTGCTGATGTCAGAACGATAATGCAGGAAAAAGGTTCGGCTTTGATGGGTATAGGTATTGGCACGGGAGAAAATAAAGCTGTGGATGCTGCCAACGCTGCTATATCTAATCCTTTACTGGAAACCTCGATAGAGGGTGCCCGGGGTGTTCTTTTGAATATTACCGGGGGCGTTGACTTGGGACTTATTGAAATCAATGAGGCTGCTGAGATTATTGCTGAGGCAGCGGATCCGGATGCAAATATTATTTTCGGGGCTGTTATTGATGAAAGTATGCAAGACGATGCTAGAATAACAGTAATTGCTACAGGTTTTGGTGAAGCCGAGGCAGTTAAAAATAAATATCATGAAGAAATAACCCGACAGGGATTTATTGGTAATGATTTGGAGATTCCGGCCTTTTTGCGCAAAAAGAGAATAGGGTAGATTTTTTTAAACTACTTGATTATAAGACGCTCCTAGGAGCGTCTTATTTTTATTTTAGGACCTACTTATTGTGACAAATTTTTAATAAAAATTGTTGTATAATCAGAATGAAGGTCTCTAAAGATGCATAATTATTTAGTAGGGTTGTCCCGGAGTAGAGGAAGAAGGATTAATAGATGTATGCAGATGTTTTAATTATAGTTAATTTTCTGTTTAATTATTATCTTCTTTGGCTGACATCTCTTTTAACTAGGGCGAGAAAACCTTTCTACCGCCTATCTTTGGGGGCATTTATTGGTTCTCTTTTTTCGCTGACTTTGTTTTTTCCGGAATTCCCTTTGGTAACTTTGGGGAAAATTATTTTTTCATTATTAATGATCCTAGCTGTTTTTCGACCATTGACCTTGCTGCAGTTCGTAAAAACCACTGGAGTTTTTTATTTAGCAACTTTTTTAACCGCCGGAACGGTACTGGCTCTGCTCTATTTTTTTTCTACAGAGTCCCCGGTGGTTAAGGCAGGAGTGCGAATATTATATATTCCGACGCTTTCTTTTACCCCACTGGTGCTTTCTTTTGCCGTTATCTTAATTTTATCTCGTTTTACTTGGATGGGTTTATGGGATTTGAAGAGAATGAGCTCCTGGAAAGGGCGAGTCACGATCAGAATCAACGACAAAGAAAAGACCTTGTCGGCATTGGTGGATACCGGAAATAATTTGCGAGAACCAGTATCAGGTTCTCCTGTTATTATTATGAATTACCAAGAGTTATCTTCTTTAGTAGAGATTTTCTCCTTCTCTGAAAATGAGGCAGAAGGAAAGGGAATGTTTCAGCTGGCAAACAATATAGCAGAGCTTTCAAACACAGGCCTATACCTCATCCCCTATACTTCTCTAGGCAAAAAAGAAGGTTTATTGCCGGGATTCAGACCGGATGAAGTAGAAATATTTGCAGGAGGAAAACATAGAAAGTGGAGCAAAGGCCAGGTAATTGTAGGACTTTCTCCCAGCAAAGTGTCCGGGGATAATTCTATTCAGGCACTTATCCATCCAGAGTTAATCCTATAAAAATAAGAGGAGTGATAGTAGTGAGATACTATTATAAAAGAATTCGTTTGCTTTTCAGGTTGTTGATTATAAAGATTTTTAGAAAATGGGGAGTTTTAGGAGAAATTTTTTATGTGGGTAGTAGTGAAACTTTGCCACCACCTCTTTCAACGGATGAGGAATATTTTTTGCTGGAAAAAATGAAAGGGGGGGATGATAATGTCAAGACAGTTTTAATTGAAAGGAATTTGCGCCTAGTTGTATATATTGGCAGAAAATTTGAGAATACAGGGATAAATATCGACGATCTGGTTTCTATTGGTACTATTGGTCTAATAAAAGCTGTAAACACTTTCAATCCCCATAAAAACATTAAATTAGCTACTTATGCTTCTAAGTGCATTGAAAACGAGATATTAATGTTTTTAAGACGGAACAATAAAATAAGAGCGGAGGTGTCTTTTGATGAACCTTTAAATATTGATTGGGATGGCAACGAGCTTTTACTTTCTGATGTTTTAGGAACGGAAAATGACATTATTCAGAAGAAGCTGGAAAAAGAAGTGGATAAAAAGCTCTTATATTTAGCAATAGAAAAATTGGATAGTAGAGGGAAAAAGATAATGCAGCTGCGTTTTGGTCTAAACAATAGCCAGGAAAAGACGCAAAAGGAAGTAGCGGAACGCTTAGGAATATCCCAGTCATATATTTCACGATTAGAGAAAAGAATAATCAAGCGGTTGGAAAGGGAAATTAAAAAGATGGAGTAATTTGACACTTGTCAATCTCCTCGCTTCTTGTATAAAAAACTCAGTAGAGGAAATAATGAGGCTAACGATAGTATACTGCCAAAGGCAATTAGTTTACATTATCAGAAGGTGCTCAGAAATTAGGAGTTGATGACCAGTTGTCGGACTCCTGACTCGGCTGTCGCCTTCGTCAGGACTCGTTCGCCATCCCCCGTATGTCTCACCAGTTGCCAGTTGACAGGGGAACGAGGGATGACGGTTAACAGTTGGCGGTTAATGGGGAAACGAGGGACGGGACGGTTAACCTTCGTAACTCCTGTAAACTGTAAACTGCATCACATCAACAATTTCTGTTACTGCGTTTATCGATAAATATTGATTTTTGACCTAATAAGTATAATACCATACCTGGGAGGTAATGATCGGCGTGATAAATAAGGTAGAAATTTGCGGTGTAAACACATCAAAATTACCTGTTTTAAAAAATACTGAGATGAGAGATCTTTTTTACCAGCTAGAAGGAGGAGATGAAAAGGCAAGAAAAAAGTTAGTTAACGGCAATCTGCGTTTGGTTTTGAGTGTTATAAAACGCTTTAACAATAGAGGTGAATATTTGGATGACCTTTTCCAAGTAGGTTGCATAGGTCTTATGAAAGCTATTGATAACTTTGATTTAGACCAAAATGTAAAATTTTCCACATATGCTGTTCCCATGATTATTGGGGAAATAAGGCGTTATTTGCGAGACAATAATACCATCAGAGTAAGCCGCTCTATGAGGGATATCGCTTATCAAGTCTTACAGGTAAGGGATAGTTTAGCTAATAGACTGGCAAGAGAGCCAGGTATTGGAGAAATAGCAAAAGAACTTAACCTTAAAAGAGAAGAAATAGTTTTTGCATTGGATGCTATTCAAGAGCCCGTATCTCTTTTTGAACCTATTTATCATGATGGGGGAGATCCCATTTTTGTTATGGATCAAATAAGAGATGAAAAAAACAAAGATGAGCGTTGGGTGGAAAATCTAGTTGTAAAGGAAGCCTTGCAGAAACTTTCTGATAGAGAAAATTTAATTTTGACGTTAAGGTTTTATCAAGGTAGAACACAGATGGAAGTTGCTGATGAAATTGGCATTTCGCAAGCTCAAGTTTCTCGTTTGGAAAAAGCTGCGTTGAAGTCTTTGCGTAAACATGTCCAATAGAAGTATAATGCTAAAGACAACTAACTTACATTACTAGTAAGTATTCAGAAATTAGGAATTGATGGGCGGGTGTTTGTGATATTTATTCTATGGTTTAGTCAACGAAAAAAAATATTAATTCCTTTGTTGTTTTTATTGGTTATTATTATTTCTTTCCCGGTATTTTCTTACTTATCTTATGGGGAAGTAATTAAAGCTTATAATCAGGACAATTTACATGAAATAAAAGAAGTAAATATTCTTCCTGATAAGAGGGAGGATACATCCCCGCTTGAAAGGAGATATGTCCCCTAACATTTAATTTAAGGAGAATATGTATTACCTTACCGTTAAGCTGAAAGAAGAAGGGCAGAGAGCCCTTTTTTGTTGCCATTTTTTTAAGAGGTCGAAAATAGAAGTTTTAATTGAACTTTAATTTAGTAAATAGTTAGACAAAAGAAAAGGAAGATGCATATAATGAATTAGTAATAGATAAAAAGAAACAGGGTGATATGATGATTAAAATTTCTGAACTCAAAAACAGAGATGTAATAAATATTGTTGATGGACGTCGACTTGGTGTCATCCATGATTTAGATATTGATTTGGAGGCAGGAGTGGTCAGAGCGATTATTGTTACAGGAGGGAGTCGTATGTTTAATTTTTTTGGTGGAGAAAAAGACTGTGTTATTCCCTGGGGAAGCATTACTAAGATTGGGGTAGATACGATTCTTGTTGAGTTAAAGAGTTTTTCTTATTAATAAAGGATAGTTGCGAGAAAGGAAGTTGCGAGGAGGATATGAGGTTAATCTGTCTTGGACAGGTTGTATTTTTTTTCATTGGGTATTGGCAGTACTGTATATTGTGTGATATAATTGGAGAAACATACAATATATAGATTGTGAAGGAGGGATGATTTCTTGAAGTGTCCCTATTGTGGTACCACAGAAACAAAAGTTCTTGATTCTAGGGCTACTGAAGATGGAGCTACTATCCGTCGGAGAAGAGAATGTGTTGTTTGTACAAAGAGGTTTACAACTTATGAAAAAATCGGAGAAACACCTTTGGTAGTAATCAAAAAAGATGGCAGGAGAGAAATTTTCGATGATACAAAAGTTTTAAAAGGCTTAACCCGGGCGGGAATAAAAAGGCAAATACCTCTATATGTTTTTGAAGAACTGGTAAAAGAAATTAAGGGAGAGCTGCGCAGCTACCTCGACCAGGAAGTTTCTACAGAGAGAATAGGTGATATGATTCTAAATAAACTACGCAAGGTAGATGAAGTCGCTTACGTACGTTTTGCCTCGGTGTACAGACATTTTAAAGATATAAATTCTTTCAAAAAAGAGCTGGATGAAATGTTAAGAACAAAAGTGGGGAAGGAAGAAAAAGAACATGTTTGCTGAGATTAAAAAACGAGATGGTCGAATTGCCATCTATGATGCGGGAAAAATAACTGATGCTATTTTTAAGTCGGTAGAAGCAGTAGGAGGGCAGGATCGTGCCCTAGCTGAAAACCTGACTGGAGAAGTGGAGAAGTATTTAAAGGGTTTGGGCTTTAACGGTATTATACCAGCAGTAGAAGATGTCCAAGATGCGGTGGAGAAGGTTTTGATTGAAAATGGACATGCCAAAACAGCCAAAGCTTATATTTTGTATCGTGCTAAAAGAACAAGAATAAGAGAAGGAAAGTCTGAATTGATGGATACGGTTAAAGATATCTTGATAGAAACCAGTAAAGAAAACGCCAATATCAGCAATTCTCCTTCTGCTAAGATGTTACAAATTGCTATGGCTGCTAGTAAAAAATACTATTTAACAAATCTGTTGCCCGAGGAATTTGCTCAGGCTCATATTCAGGGAAAGTTCCATGTGCATGATTTAGATTATTATGGCAAAACACTGAACTGCCTACAGATTGATTTAAAAAGGCTTCTCAGGGAGGGTTTTAATACAGGATATGGTTATATCAGACCACCTAGGCGGATTACCTCAGCGGTGGCCCAAGCTGCTATAATTTTACAAAGCAACCAGAATGATATGTTTGGTGGTCAGAGTTTTCCCCATTTTGATAGAACTATGGCTGCTACTATAAGGAATATGGCAGAAACTCCGGAGGAGAGTGAGATATTTCAAGCTATGGAGGGGTTGGTGTATAATCTGAACACCATGCACTCTAGAGCCGGAGCTCAGGTTCCTTTTTCTTCTATTAATTTAGGTACAGATATAACCAAAGAAGGTCGCTTGGTAACCCAAGCCATGTTAAAAGCCTTTGAGAAAGGACTGGGAAGGGGTGAGAGCCCTATTTTCCCCAACCTAGTTTTTAGAGTTAAAAAAGGAATCAACTTCAATCCAGGAGACCCCAATTATGACCTTTTTAAACAGGCTATTAAAGTTTCTTCTAAAAGAATGAATCCAACTTTTAGTTTTATGGACAGCAGTTTTAACAAATCTTATGGAGATGAAGTTTCTTATATGGGTTGCCGTACTCGCACTGTAGGTAATCGTCATGGGGAAGAAATTTCCATAGGTCGTGGTAATATAGCACCAGTGTCTTTGAATTTGCCTCGTTTGGCTTTGGATACTAAAAATGAAAACTTGTTCTTTGTTGAAATGGACCGCCTCTTACGTTTGGCTATTCAGCAATTGGTGCATCGCTTCGAAGTCATCGGAAACTTGAAAGTCAAAGATTTACCGTTTTTAATGGGACAGCAGTTGTATATGGGGTCAGAGGGATTGAAACCTGACGATAATATTAGAGAAACAATAAAGCATGGAACTTTAGCCATTGGTTTTATAGGATTGGCGGAAACGCTTACTTTACTGGTGGACAAGCATCATGGGGAAGATAAAAAAGCCCTTGCCTTGGGTTTAAAAATCATAGAACATATGAGGAAGAGGATTGATCAGTTTGCCGAGGAGTATGATTTAAATATTGTTTTATATGCTACTCCTGCTGAAGGGTTATCAGGTAGATTTATTGCTATGGATAAGGATAAATATGGTATTATTCCAGGGATTACTGATAAGGATTACTATACTAACTCTTATCATGTGCCGGTAAGTCACGAAATATCTCTTTTTGATAAGCTTACTATCGAAGGCAAGTTTCACAAATATTGTAATGCCGGACATATATCATATGTTGAGTTACCCTCTGCTCCGTTACATAATGGTGGTGCTGTAGAAAAGATTATCCGACACATGGCTGACTCTGATATGGGTTACGGAGGTATTAATTTCCCTATTGACGAATGTCTTCTCTGTGGATTTTCTAATATTATACCGGATAAATGTCCTGAGTGTGGTAGTTTAAGCATTAGGCGTATTAGGAGAATAACTGGTTATCTTTCTACGGCAGATCGGTTTAATTCTGCCAAGAGTGCTGAGCTTAAGGCTAGAAGATCTCATGTGTGAGAAGTGAAAAGTGAAAAGTGGGAACTGGGAAGTGGGACGGGGTAGTGGTTGGCGGTTGATGGCATATAACTGAGGGCAACCCAAGGTAGCTCTTGGTGTTTGTTCCAACCTCCAACATCTCACCTCCCACCTCCAACTAGGGAGGTGAGAAGCATGGGGAAAGTCAGACTGGCAGGGATAGAATATAACAGCGTTGTAGATGGTCCTGGTATAAGGTTGGTATTCTTCGTGCAAGGATGTCCGTTTAGATGTGCTGGCTGTCATAATTCAGCAACACAAAAATTTTCAGGTGGAAAATTATATGATATTGATGATATACTCAAAATCATAGCGGAACAACAACATATAGATGGGATTACATTTTCTGGAGGGGAACCCTTTTTTCAAGCTCCTGCTTTGGCTGTTTTAGGTGAAAAGATTAAAGAAACAGGAGCGAATATAGTAACTTATTCCGGGTTTACATTTGAAGAAATTTTGTGCAAGACAAAATCAAATCAGGATTGGCGAAGGTTATTAAAGGTAACGGATATTCTGATAGATGGTCCGTTTGAGCAAGAGAGAAAGAATTTGTCGCTTCCCTTCAGAGGATCTGATAATCAAAGGTTGGTTGATGTTTCACTGTCATTAAATTCCGGCAGAGTAGTATTTTTCACTTCTTATTGGGAGGGGAGGGACACAACTTTCCTTAAAGAGAAATATGTCCCTCATTAAAAGATGACTCAAAAAGTTATTCCTTTACCGCACAGGAAAAAAAATAATCATCGCCAAGAAAGTAGCAAGCTAGTAATTGTAGTAGTAAAGGCTTTGTTTTTTTTGTTGTGCGTACAGCTCATCTGGAGCTTTTTTTCTGGTCACTTTTTATCTTTTATTCTAAAAATAGAGATAGTAGAAGAGGTTTTTCAGGAATATTGTATTACGGCTGAGGGTCTATTAGGGTTTCAGGAGAGAATAGTAGTAGCTCATACGGGAGGTACACTTACTTGGCTTAGAGAAGAAGGTAAGAGAGTTGCGGTCGGGGAGCCTGTGGCTAAAACGGTATCGCCGAGGGGGGAGGAGACTATTCTGCTTGCTCCTGTAGCAGGGATCTTCTCTCCATATACGGACGGATTGGAGGCTTTGGTTTATCCTCACAGGGACTGGCAACCTGACAAAGAAGCTTTTTTAGCCTTTTCGCCCCTGTTGCAGTACTATACCTCCGGTCAAACAATTATAGCCGGTGTGCCATTGTTTAAAATTGTAGAAAACTTTAACTGGTATTATTCTCTAATTTTGACAGAGAAGGATAGCAGAAAATTGTCGAACAACAGTAATTTATGGTTAGACTTTTTCTTTGCCCAAGAAATAATACCTGTTAACTCTTTCCGTCAGATCAAGCTTAAAGGAGGTTCCTACCTAGTTATATTTTCACTTTCTCACGACTTGGAAGATTTTTATCGCCGTCGCTGGGAAAAAGCGAGAATTGTTTACAGGAAAGAGAGAAGGGTTGCTATCCCCACTTCTGCTTTAATAACGAGAGAAGGGAAAGAGGGGGTATTACGTCTGGTTCGATCCACTATAAGGTTTAGAGAAGTTGAAGTTTTTAAAAAAAATGAGACAAAAGAAAAGATAATAGTAGAAGGACTGGACCCGGGGTGGGAAATAATTAAAAACCCTCGTTTTTTCAGAGAAGGACAGCGATTGTAGTTGTCGAGGTTCGAGGTTGACTTTTAGCATGAATGTGTAAACTGTAAACCATGAACTCGTAAACCTAAGCTTTACACTTTATATAAAAAAGAGTAGAATATTACTAGTTGAGAGTCAATATTTTCGAGGTGGGGGGTGAGATGTCATGAATATTGCTGTTAATCTAAAATATATACAAGAAAAGATAAAAGCAGTGGCCCTGAGAACAGGAAAAAGTGATGCTGATATTACTTTAGTAGTAGTATCTAAAGAGGCTACTGTAGAGCAGATTGAAGATGCTTACAGATGCGGTGCTAGAAACTTTGGTGAAAATCGTTTCCAGAATGCTAAGGAAAAGCTCTCCGCTACCCCTTCTGATATAAAATGGCACTTTATAGGTCACTTGCAAACTAATAAAGCTAAGGATGTTCTTTCACGTTTTTCTTTAATTCATTCTTTGGATAGCTACAAGCTCGCTAAAGAAATAAGTCGGCTGGCTGTTAAGAGAGAAGAGGAAGTAAGAACTCTGGTACAGGTAAATATTGCTGGAGAAAAGAGCAAGTATGGATTATCTCCTGGGGAAGTTAAAGATTTTTTGGAGGCGGTAAGAGGGTTGCCTTTTTTGAGAGTAACAGGCCTTATGACTATGGCACCTTTTGTGCCTGACCCGGAAGAAGTCAGACCGTATTTTCGGCAAATGAGTGTTTTATTTGAAACTTTAAAAGTGCCTGGAATAAGTTTAAACTATCTTTCTATGGGTATGAGCAATGATTTCGTAGTGGCTTTGGAGGAAGGAGCTAATATCATTCGGGTTGGTAGTCTTATTTTTAACTAAAAAGGAGGGATGTCTTTTGCCTAGGTTATGGGAAAAAATGTTGCTTTATTTGGGATTAGCTGAGGAAGAAACTGCCTATCAAAAAGGAGTAAAGGATGAGGCTACTGTTGCCTATAATGTCCGTAGTTCTCATAAAGGAAAGATTGTAAATATGCAAGCAGTGAAAAACCAGCGTGTGGTTATTCTGAAGCCAGATGATTTTTCAGAAGCAAAAATAGCAGCAGACCATTTGAAAAGTCGCAGAGCTGTGGTGATAAATATGGAGGAAGCCAACATGGAAGTTGCTAGGCGCATCTTGGACTTTGTCAGTGGTACGGCCTATGCATTGGATGCTAATGTGCAAAAAATCAGTGAGAGTATCTTTATTTTTTCTCCAGAAAACATAGAGTTAACAACAGAGTTTAAGAAAAAAATAGCCCGGCAGCAGAAGGAAGAATCGATGCCACGGAAGAAAGTATAAAAACAGTGATGTCAGGAGGATAAAAATGACACCTATTGCTAACCTAATTGACCTTGCTTTTCAAGTTTTTTACTATGCACTTTTGATTAGAATCATACTAACTTTTTTTGCGGCTACTTCCCACAGCAGTCATTTTCTTTACCAACTTCGTATGATAGTTTTTAAGATGACAGAACCGGTTTTAGCTCCTTTACGTAACCTTATTCCACCTATAAAAGCCGGGGCAGGTTATCTGGATTTATCTCCATTAATAGCATTAGTTCTTTTGAATATCATCAAGAATTTAATATTTTCATTGATGTAGAAAGATTAAGAGATTAAAAGATTAAGAGGTTAAGAGGTTAAAAATGAAACGAGGAGAGGTTTTTGGTCTTTTGGTCTCTTGATCTCTTAGTCTCTTACTCTCCTAGCCTTTTAGTCTCGTAAATAGGGGGAAGTTTATGGATAGCAAAGAGATAGTCAATCAGCTTACAGATAGTTTGGACAGAGCGTTTGCAGGTAAAATTATAGATAAAGGGTTACAGGCGATAAAGCAACGCCGAACTATTTTGACGGGATTTTTAGATCCTTATCAGCAAAAGGTGGCCGAAAAGGTTTTGCATAAAATTCCCGACGTAAGTTTTTTTAATTATGGCGGTTATCCTGGTACAGAACGGACAAGAATAGCTATAATGCTTTCATGTTACAAGCAGGAAACTCACGATATAGAGGTTGCCTATCTTTTGATTAGCGGTAATTTTAAGTTTATTGCTATTAATCACAGAGATGTATTGGGAGCACTACTGTCTCTGGGTCTAAAAAGAGAAACCCTAGGTGATATCTCAGTTTCTGAGGTTGCAGTTAAGGTAATTGTGACCAAAGAAGTAGCCCCTTATATTATTTCCAACTTGAAGCAGATACACCAGTCAGCGGTAAAAATAGAACTTCTGGAAGCTGATAGTTTTGAGTTGCCGGCGAAGCGCCTTAAAGAAATTAAAGGGACAGTAGCTTCATTACGCTTGGATGCCGTGGCTAGCTTGGGATATGGCGTTTCTAGAACGAAAATGGTTGCTGTTATTAAAGCAGAGCAAGTTAAAGTAAACTGGCAACCTGTAAAAAATTCGGCGGCTATTCTAAAAGAAGGAGACGTTATTTCTATCGCTGGCAAAGGAAGAGTTGAACTGGCTTTGATGACCGGTAAAAGCCGTAAAGGTCGTGTTCGATTAGTACTTAAAAAATATTACTAAGCTTAGAAAGCAGGAAAATCTTGCTCTACTGTCGAATGGTGTTGATACAATAAATATAACGGAGGAATGTTAGATGGCATTAACACCGCTGGACATACAGAATAAGGAATTTAGCAGAGGTTTCCGGGGATATAATCCGGATGAAGTGAATGAATTCTTGGATAGAACCGCCAAGGATTTTGAAGAAATTATCAAGGAAAGTATGGAAGCAAAAGAGCAAACAGAACAGCTGAAAGAAAAACTGGGGCACTATCATAACATCGAAAAAACTTTACATAATGCTATTATTGTGGCTCAAGAGACGGCAGAAGAGGTAAAAAGGAATGCTTCTAAGGAAGCGGATTTGATTCGCAGGGAAGCAGAAAAAGATGCTGCTAGAATCGTGGAAGATGCTCGTTACAAGGCCAGCCGGATATTATCTGAACATGACGAGTTATATAAACAGGCACAGATTTTCAAGATGCGTTTTCGTTCTTTGGTGGAAGCGCAGTTATCAGTGTTGGAAACGGAAGACTGGATGCAGGAAGAAGAAAAGTGAGAGACGAGTGACTGAGTGACTGAGTGACTGAGTGACTGAGTGACTGAGTGACTGAGTGACTGAGTAAGTTGGAACGAGAGGTTGGACAGTTGCAAGAATGGGTAACGAGGAATACGAGTACGAGAGGTGAGGGGCGAAATTGGATTATAGCAAAACTTTAAATCTTCCCAAGACTGATTTCCCTATGAGAGCTCAACTTCCAAAGAGAGAGCCAGAAATTTTAAGAAAATGGGAAGAGATGGATTTGGCAGGAAAAATACGGGTAGCAGGCAAGGGGAAAGAAAAATTCATCCTTCATGATGGTCCCCCATACGCTAATGGAGACATTCATATAGGACACGTTTTGAATAAGGTTTTAAAGGATATAATAGTTAAATTCAAGAGGATGCAAGGGTATGATTCGCCGTATGTGCCTGGATGGGATACCCATGGACTACCGATTGAGCACCAGATTATTAAAACAAAAAAGATTAAAAGACACGAAACAGATGTTTTGGAGTTTCGTCGTATGTGCCGAGATTATGCTTTAAAATATGTGACTATTCAAAGGGAACAGTTCAAGCGTTTGGGTATAGGAGGAGACTGGGAAAATCCGTATCTGACTCTTTCTCCTGCTTTTGAAGCGCGGCAGGTAGAGGTTTTTGGTGAGATGGCTAGGAAGGGTTATATTTATAAGGGTCTCAAACCTGTTTTTTGGTGTCCGTCATGTGAAACAGCTCTGGCGGAAGCAGAAATAGAATATAATGATCGTCGTTCGCCGTCTATTTATGTTAAATTTCCAGTCAAAGATGATCAAGACAAATTTGAAGGCATTGAAAATGCTTTTGTTTTAATCTGGACTACTACTCCTTGGACTATTCCAGCTAACTATGCTATTGCTGTCCATCCTGAATTTGACTATCTGCTGGCAGAAATAGGAGGAGATAAACTGCTTTTTGCGGCCGGGTTGCTGGAAGAAGTTCTCAGGGTTGCTGGAACAACAGAGTATAAGGTTTTAAAAAGATTTAAGGGTTTGGAACTGGAAGACCTCGTTTGCCAGCATCCTTTGTATGACAGGGATTCCCGCTTTGTTTTGGGTGATCATGTTACCCTCGAACAGGGCACAGGGTGTGTGCATACAGCTCCTGGTCATGGTCAGGATGACTATGAACTGGGGTTAAAATATAATTTGCCTATTTTTGCTCCCATGGATAACAAGGGAGTATTTACGGCTGAAGCCAAGCAGTTTGCTGGGTTGGTCTATACCGATGTTAATAAAGCGGTAACAGAGGCGCTGGAAAAAGAAGGACTACTTTTGCATATGGAGTTTGTTAAGCACCAGTATCCTCATTGCTGGCGCTGTAGAAAGCCTCTTCTTTTTAGAGCTACAGAACAGTGGTTTGCTTCGATAGAAGGCTTTCGTCAGGAGGTTCTGCAGGCTATCAAGGATGTGCGTTGGATTCCTGCTTGGGGAGAAGAACGTATGGCGAATATGGTAACTGACCGAGGAGATTGGTGTATTTCTCGCCAGAGAGTCTGGGGCGTACCTATCCCTATTTTTTATTGCCGGGACTGCCAAGAGGCAATTATAGAAGAAGAAACAATAAAATCTGTAGCATCGGTTTTTCAGGCAGAAGGTTCAGATGCCTGGTTTATCAAAGACTCTTCCGAGCTTTTACCAGTGGGTTATACTTGTCGCTGTGGTGGGAAATCTTTCCGTAAGGAAACAGACATCATGGATGTTTGGTTCGACTCCGGCTCTAGTCATGCAGCCGTATGTGATGTGCGAGAGGAGCTCGCTTGGCCTGCGGATATGTATATTGAAGGAAATGATCAATACCGGGGTTGGTTTCAGTCTTCTTTACTTACAGCAGTAGCCACCCGGGGGAAGGCTCCTTATCGTATTACATTAGCCCACGGTTGGGTTGTGGATGGTAACGGCAAAAAAATGTCAAAATCTCAGGGTAACGTTATAGCACCAGAAAAAATCATCAAAGAAGTTGGCGCAGATGTTTTGCGTCTCTGGGTATCCTCTGCTGATTTCAAGGCAGATGTGCGCATATCTGCTGCTATTTTGAAACAACTTGCAGAGGTTTACAGAAAAATTCGTAATACTTCTCGGTTTCTACTGGGGAATTGTTTTGATTTTGATCCAGTTAAAGATGCTTTGCCATATAGTGAATTGACGGAACTGGATCGCTTCGCCCTGCATCGTTTACAGAACCTAGTGCAGGATGTCACTCACGCCTACGAAAGTTACGAATACCATCATCTTTTCCATGCTATTCACAATTTCTGTGTGGTAGATATGAGTAATTTTTATTTGGATGTACTAAAAGATCGTCTGTACGTCTCCTCGGCTGCTTCTCATAGTCGCAGGTCTGCCCAGACAGTAATGTATGAAATACTAACGACCTTGGCGAAATTGATTGCACCAGTTTTGCCTTTTACAGCAGAAGAAATATGGCAATACTTGCCGGAGGAAAGAGAAGAATCCGTGCAGCTGGTTTCTTGGCCAACATTAAAAGAAGAATATGCAAATCATGATCTGGCAGAAAAATGGCATACTATGTTGCAGGTGCGAGAAAAAGTAACTCTTTCTCTGGAAGAAATAAGACAGAAAAAAGAGATTCGCAGTTCTTTGGAAGCCAGAGTAGATATCTATCCGGGTACAGAAAAAATCTTCAAAGAGCTAGAGCGTTTTAGAGATGACTTGGCAGAACTTTTTATTGTTTCTGAGTGTGAATTACATCCTTTCTCAGATAATGGAGAGGATGTAAAGATAAAGATTGATAAAGCAGCCGGAGAGAAATGTCCTCGTTGTTGGATTTATAGTGAAGAGACTAGTGTGGATGAGAATCATCCCGGACTTTGCCCTCGTTGCGTTTCGGTAGTCAGTGAACAAGTTGGTAAGTTGGAAAGTAGAAAGTTGGAAGGTAGAAAGTAGAAAGGTGGAAGTAGTCTGAACCCCCGAACTTTTAAACTTTTAAACTTTCAAACTCGTTAAGGGGCAGGAGAGATGAACTTTTTCGCTCCCTGAACCGTGAACAAGGAGTAAGTTATGTCTGATGGAAAAAACGAAACTCTTCTGCGTAAAGTAATGCTCCAAGTCGAAAAATTATCTCAGGATATGGAAAGATTTAATCTGGCGGAATATATCAACATGCTGAACAACCCACGTCGCTATCTTTTCGTAAATTTTATAGGTGGGTTAGCACGCGGATTTGGTATTGCCTTAGGGTTTACTATCTTGGGAGCTTTAGCCCTGTGGATTATGCAGCGTTTGGTTGTTTTTAATTTACCTTTGATCGGGGATTTTATTGCGGAGCTGGTAGCGATTGTGCAAGAACAATTATAGATAATTAAAATGGAGGAAGTAAATTGAGTTTTTTTCTTATTGTAGTAGTAGTATTTTTTCTAGACCAATTAAGTAAGCTGTTTGTTGTCAGTAGAATGCAAATGTTTGAAAGCATACCTGTGTTTGAAAACATTTTTCATCTGACTTTGGTACCTAATTATGGGGCAGCTTTTGGTCTTTTGCCTAACCGTACCGGTTTTTTAATCGCTGCAACTATCGTAGTAGTAGTTTTGATTCTTGTTTATGTCAGGCAGGTTCCTTCTCATTTTATTTATCTTCGTTTAGGACTGGCACTGCAGCTGGGAGGAGCATTGGGAAATCTAGCGGATAGGATTCGTTTAGGCTATGTGGTTGACTTTTTTGATTTTCAGATATGGCCGATTTTTAATATAGCTGACATGGCAGTAGTGTTGGGTGTTTTTTTTCTGTTGAAAGATTTTTTATTTATCATGAAGAAAAGAGGTTAACAATGTTTCCTGTTTTATTTCAAATAGGCTCTTTCACAATTTATGCTTATGGGTTTATGCTGGCGGTAGCTTTTATGGTCGGAACTTGGCTGTATCTTGCTAGGATGGAAAAGGAAGGTATGAGGGACCAGAGTTATTTTAACCTAGTGATAGTTATTTTTGTTAGTTCTATAGTAGGGGCAAGAGTTTCGTATGTTTTGCTATGGGAATGGCAAGATGTGCTCCTCAACCCTTGGCTCCTTTTAGACTTACGCAGAGGTGGTCTTGCTTTTCATGGTGGTTTCTTAGGTGCTCTAGGGTCGGGTCTTCTTTATGCCGGGCGCCGCCGCCTTCCTCTGGGAAAGTTAGCTGATATCATTGCTCCCTATGTTATTTTAGGATACGCAATAACGAGAATAGGTTGTTTTTTAAATGCTTGTTGCTACGGTATGGAAACAGACGTTTTCTGGGCATTTCCTGCCTCTCACGGAGATAATTTGTTGCGACATCCTACTCAATTGTATGGTGTAGCAGGTGGTATTATAATTTTTTTCCTCCTTAAAATCTTGGAAAAAAAGAAGAAATTCCCCGGTTTTGTGATGGTCTCACTCGTGGGTCTTTACAGTATTCAAAGATTTATCATCGACTTTTTCAGAGATGACCCTCGTTTATATTTTCTTACGGGTGGTCAGATTGTCAGTTTGATTCTTTTTAGCTTGTCCCTGTTGTTTATATACTTTTGGTCAAGAAGAGTAGAAAGTGGAAAGTTGGAAAGTAGAAAGTAGAAAGTAGAAAGTTGAAAGTAGTCTGAACCCCCGAACTTTTGAACTTTCAAACTTTTGAACTTTCAAACTTTCAAAGAGGATAAAAAAATGAAAAATGAAAAAAAAATACTCCAAATTACAGAAGAAGCGGCTGGGATGAGGTTGGATAAGTTTTTATCAGACAATCTCGACGGTTTTACTCGTTCGCGCTTGCAGAACCTTATTCTTGATGGCAAAATATTGCTCGATGGTCTTCCTGTTGGAAAAACAGGCAAGAAACTAAAATCCGGGCAGGAGATAACCATTGAAATTCCGCCGGCTAAAAAACTGGCAATCAAGGCAGAAGATATTCCCTTAGATATTTACTATGAAGATGATGACCTGATTGTAGTTAACAAATCTCAAGGTATGGTAGTTCACCCATCAAAAGGACATGATGCACAAACTTTGGTCAATGCGTTACTATTTCACTGTCATAATTTATCTGGCATCAATGGGATTCTAAGACCAGGCATTGTACATCGTCTGGACAAAGATACTTCCGGGTTGATTGTGGTAGCTAAAAATGACAACACTCACTTACATTTGGCAGAGCAATTTAAAGACAAAGAAACGAAACGTGAATACCTAGCTTTAGTTTACGGTCATCCTTCTGCCAAGGAAGGAACCATAGATGCTCCTCTAGGGAGACATCCACGCGAGAGGAAAAGGATCGCAGTGTCTTCCTCTGCGACAGCTAGGCAAGCAGTTACACACTTTTCTGTGCTAGAAAAATTTCAGGAAACCAGTTTGCTCCGTTTAAGACTAGAAACAGGAAGAACCCACCAGATAAGAGTACATATGCAGTATATAGGGTATCCTGTGCTGGGAGACCGTGTCTATGGACGGCGCAAAGATAAGTTTAACTTGCCGGGGCAGGCACTGCATGCTTGTTACTTAGGCTTTGAGCATCCCACAAAGAGGCAATTTATGGAATTAAAAGCAGACCCTCCCCAAGCATTTCAGGATCTTTTGGCTGTGTTAAGAGGGGAAGGAAGTCTTTCTTTAGCAGGGGTAACATAAAGAGTTCTGTGATTATCGTAGATTACCATACCGGGCTTAGCACCTTTGGGCTTACGTACGTTTTTAATTTTAGTATAATCAACTGGGACATTTGAGGAGCTTTTTCCACGACTGTAATAGGCTGCCAGAAGGGAAGCTTCCTGTATAGTTTTGGAAGGGGGATTGGCGGAGAATACAATGACATGGCTGCCGGCAAAGTCTTTGACGTGAAACCAAAAGGTATCTTTACCTGCTTTTTTTAATGTCAGGACGTCGTTTTGACGGTTATTCTTCCCTACAGAAATAGGAATACCATCAGAAGAAATAAACCTTAGAGGTTCGGAAGGTTGAGAGTGACCTCCTCCTTTGCCTTTACTGTATTTCACATACCCTTCTTCTTGCAATTCTTTCTGGATATCTTCTAACTCTATCTGATTAGCTTTTCCCAAGCTTAAAAGTATGTTTTCTAGGTAAATAACTTCCCTCCCAGTATCCTTTAATCTTTGGCTAACTTCCCTTCTAGCTTTCAGTGCTTTTTTGTATTTTTTAAAATAATGTTGCGCATTCTGAGACGGTGTGAGTGAAGGGTTAAGGGTTATTTTTATTTCTTCTCCTTGTGGGTGATAATAGTTGGGCAAAGTTACAAAACTCTCTCCCTTTTTAAATTTATGCAAACCGGCATTAAGAAGTTCACCTTGCACCTTGTAAGTATCAGCTTGTTTGGCTTGTTCCAGCTCTTTTTCTAAGCGAGTAGATTTTTTTTTGTTCTGGGCTAGTTTTTTGCTGACTATTTGTGTCAGATAACGGCGTAACTCCTTTAATTGTTCCTCTGTTTCTAGTGAAAAATAATAATGATCCAGAAGCTGGGAAGGGCTGTTAAATTCTTCTGCAAAGAAGTTCTCTTTCTTCTTTTCAGTTAGCAATAGAGCACAGTAATCTTCTTTTTTTTCTCTTGTGACATCTTTTAGTAATACGGGATTCCACTCTTCCTTTTTGAGTATAACTGCTAGCTTTAGCAAGCCCTCCCAAAGAGAAGTGAATTGAGAATCGGATATCTCTTCTACCCGGCTTTCAGGCGTTAATTCTGCTTGTAAAATTATTCTTTCTGCCGTTAGTGGCCCTATACCTTGCAACAGAGAAACTAGCACTTTTTTTAAAGAAAGTTTTTGGTCTTCATAGAAGCGTTTTTTAAAGAGAGAGTATCCTTGTTCAAGGGTTGGTAAAGAGAATTTTTCTTGGGGAGGTGGCTCTATATAAGTTTCTCCGGGCAATATAGTACGCACTCGGTTGATCTTGGGGTGGATAGGGATGACACTTCCAAGAATTTTGAGACGACCATTATCTTCCTTTTTTACCAAGATTATATTACTATGCTTGCCCATAAATTCCCCTATAAGTTCGGTAGTAATGGTGATGCCGAAACTATCAATGCTTTGCACCTTGATAACAAGAATACGTTCCAGATTATCCTGTGTAATCTCTAAAATCCGCCCTCCCTCCCAGTATTTACGCAAAAGCATGCAGAAAGGAGGGGGTACCAGAGGGTTTTTCTTTTCTTTAGCCGTCAAATGAACCCTAGCCATTCTAGGATGAGCTGAAAGAAGCAGGTGATAGTTTTTTCCGGGCTGACGCAGAGTAATACTGATTTCTTTTTTTACTGGTTGATAGATACGGTCGATGCGAGCACCAATGAGTTCTGATTGCAACTCTTTTTTGATACACGCCAGAAATATTCCATCGAAAGGCATAAAAGGCACTCCTTTTTTATTATTAAACTACTGCTGATGTAGCCAAAAAACTAATATTTGTCAAGAAACGCAGAATGCAGTTTACAGTTTACAGGAGCCTGAGCAAGACGAACAGTTGGGAGTCCTTCAACCGTCAACTGGTAACTGGTAACTGGTAACTGGTAACTGGTAACTGGTAACTGGTAACTGGTAACTGATATAAGTATAGCTCTATTCTGATTTTAGAGCAATAGTAACTCTTAACT
>CAZLTH010000004.1:0-4908 GCA_964562355.1 uncultured Syntrophomonadaceae bacterium
ACAAATTCTGCACAAAAATTGCAACACCTTGTCTGACTGTAGTATAATCTAAGAAACGTAAGCATTAATGTTCGCATCAAGAAGTGAGTAAAAAATTAACAATAATTCCTTCATACCCCGACAGCATAAAGACATAGCTCTGAGATCATTATCTGTAGCTTTCAAGAATGAAGTCATTCCTTTTCTGGGGTTAAACCTTCCCGAGGTGGTAGATGTAGTCCAAACTAGTGTGCCTCTTATACAAGTTAAAGACCGGCGGATGGATGTCAATTTTGTTTTAGCAGATGGCACCCTACTCCATATTGAGTTTGAATCCAGCGAACCCACAGAAGATGATCAAATCAGATATGGACACTACGATCTGGAGCTTTACAACCAGCGAAGACAAAAGATACGTAGGCTGGTAGTTTATTCTGCTGGAATAAAAAAAAGTACAGCAGGACTGGATACAGGAATGGATATTGGCTCAGTAACTCAGGTTCAAACATCTATTTATCTGGATCAAAACTTTAATGGCGATAAAATCTTTCAAGAAATCAAAATAAAAATCAAAGAAGAAGAACCATTAACCGCCAAAGATAAATTAAATATCATTTTATTACCCATGATGTTTAGTAAAACAGCTACCAAATCCCAGCGTGCCTGGCAAGTCACAAAAGTTGCTAGGCAGATTAAAGAAAACCACTTAAGTGATTACTTGATTGGAGCGATGGTGTCGGTTAACTATAATTGGATTGGACCGCTAGAGAAATCACAAATAATGGGGGTGTTAAAGATGGCACAAGTTTTCCAAGACCTGTATAAAGAGTTTGAGGAAAAAGGTAAGACAGAGGTTGCCAAAGAATTAATATTGATGCACTTGGATGTTGAGCAAATCATACAAGCTACCAGGCTTTCTAGGGAAAAAATAACGCAATTGCGCAAGGAACTAGAGCATTAAAATAATGCCTTAGATTTTTTTGTCAGTTTTTTTACTATCGGAAGATGACAAAAAAAATATTCTTGTGGTTTCTGTGGGCTTTGAATACAAAGAAGATGATTTGGTCTACCTCCTGAAAACCAGTGATAAAAGCATCATCTTCTGCGTTTTACCGGAACTACAGTCTAGCGATGGATTTGCAAACATTTTGCAAACAAACGTAGCGAAATCCATGTAAATATAGCTAATCGGGATGGAAAGGGAATGCGGCAGGGTGTAGTATAGCTGGGGGTCAAGAGGTCGCAGGTTCAAATCCTGGCGCTCCGACCAGAAGAACTCAATAGCCATGGGAGTTTAACGCCTCCCGTGGTTTTTTATTTTTAGGCTAAAATCGCCACATTAAAAATCTTCTTTTAGCTCATTCTCAGAAGGGAGTGGATGTAAATGCTCCCCGGGGGATCAGGAAATCATCCGTATTTTGAGATTAGAAAGTTTGGCAGGTCGAAAAACCCTTGAGATTTTTTTCTTTAATGGCAGGGATTTTCTGATAATTGGAGAAAAACTTAGCAGTAGGAGTGGTCCATAATTAACCGTTCCTAAAATGAATTTCCGAATTAGTAACAGATTTGCATCAAGTTCCTGAGACAATGTAATCTAAATCGGAAGCGTGGGTTGAGGTATAAGCACCTTAAATATTGCATCAGAGCGAGTACTGTAGTGCTGTAGTCAAGCACATTTAGCAAGTTGAGGAGGCGAAGGCGTGAAGACATTATTTGAGTTGTGTAAGCCGAGGGAAAGTGTATTTGAGGAGACCAAAAGAGAAGACGTGTTAAACCTGTCTGATCTCATAGAGGGCAACATTGAATGTGTTGCGTTTTTTGAGGAGAATTATTTAACAGGCGGGATGAAGACTCTCTTTGATACTGCTTTTAATCGTTTCATAAAGCAAGGTCAAACAGGAGTTATAAAGCTTACTCAGGCGATGGGTGGTGGTAAGACACATAGCATGTTAGCACTTGCTTTGCTGGCAGCAAATCCAGAGTTTCGCAGTAAAGTAATGACTGACAAAGGGAAATACAATTCAATTGGCAAGGTGCGTGTTGTCGCCTTCAGTGGTCGCGAGAGCGATGCACCTTTTGGCCTGTGGGGTTCTATTGCTGAACAAATCGGCAAAAGAGAGGTTTTTTCACAATATTATTCTCCGCTTTCTGCCCCTGGCGAAACTGCGTGGATTAATTTACTGTCGGGTGACCCATTGCTTATTCTTTTAGATGAGTTACCACCCTACCTTGAAAATGCCAAGGCAAAGACCATAGGTAATTCGGATTTATGTGCCGTTACATCAACGGCACTTGCAAATCTTTTTTCCGCACTTGGCAAAGCCCAGCTGGCAAACGTATGTCTTGTTATTTCAGATTTAAAAGCTGTTTATGAGAGTGGGAGCGAGCTTATCAGGGGGGCATTCAAAAACCTTGAAAACGAAGTCAATCGTAGTGCTATAGATATAGAACCTGTGGGTAGTGGCTCTGATGATGTGTATCATATATTAAAAAAGAGGCTATTTGAATCTCTGCCGGGAGTAGGAGAAATCAACCTTGTCGCCATCGCCTATAAAGACGAGGTAGCGAAAGCCAAGAAAATGGGACACACTAACAGCTCACCTGAGCGTCTATATGCAAGCATTAAAGATTCATACCCATTTCACCCGTCAATGCGTGATTTGTATGCACGTTTCAAAGAGAACTCCGGGTTCCAGCAAACAAGAGGGCTTATTAGACTTATGAGACAGATTATTGCGGGCATTTATACAGGTGAAAAATGTAAAGCAAAGAGCAAATATCTTGTAAACGTGTTTGACTTTGATTTAAATAATAGAGCGATGCTTGCAACCGTAACGCAGATTAAGCAGGAATTATCAAACGCTATTGCGCATGATATCGCCGCAAATGGCAAAGCCATTGCAGAGGAGATTGATGCACAGTACCAGCAAGCTCTTGTCGGCGATGTTAGCAAGCTTATTTTGGTATCTTCGTTGGCAAATGTACCCAATGCCTTACTGGGGCTTACTTTGCCAGAAATTATTGGCAATTTATGCGAGCCGGGCAGAGATATTGCAGGACTAAAAAGAGCACTTGATGAGTTTCAAACGAAGGCTTGGTACCTAGAGTATAGTAAGGGAGGGAAACTGCTTTTCAAAAATGTCAAGAATATGATTGCAGAATTATATTCTTTAGTTGAATCCTATGACAATGAGACGGTCAGAACAACAACTCTGAAGACTTTTCTTGCAGAGAAGTTTAAGCCAGTTGTGGGAGATTGCTACCAAAATCTGCTCATATTCCCTGCAGTTGATGAAATCACACTATCTGTTGATAAAGTTTCGCTCATACTGTTTGAACCATATGCTGGGACAGGGCTTCACCCGAGGTTAGAGCGCTTTTATGATGATGAAATCTATAAGAATCGTGTGATGTTCTTATCTGGTGGTCGTGATACGATGGATCGCCTTTATGAGGCTGCAAAACAATTAAAAGCAATTGAAAGAATAATCGCAAATATGCGCGATGAAAAAGTGCCAGAGGATAATCAGCAGTATTTATTGGCACAAGACACACGCATTAAAAAAATTAATGCTGTACTTAGTGCAGCTCAACAAACCTTCTCCACACTTTATTATCCAATGGGCGAGAGCATACGCAGTGGTGATTTCAACATGCAGTTCAAGGATAATAACTATAATGGTGAGGAACAGATCAGAAATTTGCTTATGGAAAAGCAAAAGTTCACAAACAAGCCAATTGACGATCTCCTTCGCCGCAAATGCGAAGAGCGGCTCTTTACCAGGCCAGAGATGCGGTGGTCAGAAATTAAAGACCGTGCTGCCACAGAAATAAACTGGACTTGGGTACATCCACGCACACTAGACAACCTGTTTGCCGATTGTAAACAGAAGGATTTGTGGCGTGAGCATGGTGATTATGTGAAAAAGGGTCCTTTTGAAAAAGAGCCTACCAGTGTATCCTTTACATTGAAGGGTGAAAATGAAGAAACAAACAAGGTGTCACTCAGATTACAGCCTCGGTTTGGCGATAAGATCTATTATGAAGTTGGTGCGGCAGCAACGACTTCCTCATTGAGAGTCGAAAACCCTAATAACTTCAAAACTGCAGAACTTAGGGTTTCGTTTCTTTGCGTTGACTCTACTTCCCAGCATCCGACTGGCGATCCGGTAGAATGGGTGCGTGATATTTCAGTCAAGCATAAAATTATGGAAAAAGCCGATGGGAAATATGTACTTCTTAAATCTCAAGCAGGAGTGAATATCAAATACACAACAGACGGCAGCGATCCTAAAGACGGCGGCGGCTCCTACGATGGTGAATTTAAGATACCCTCAGGGACTACATTTGTACAAATAGTAGCGGAACATGATGGCGAGTTTTACGACAGCCACTCTATAAAGATTGAAAAAGGTCAACTGGGCACCCCCACAATCGACAAGGTTGCACCACTGCTGTTTTCTCGTTTACTGCGAGCAGTTGATACCAGTGAGACATATGACCAGTTAAGATTGCTTAAAAAATACGCTGCAGGTGTAAAAGATGTCCAACTCGTTTTACAGATAAATGATAATCAAGACCAAGATGCAGGGTGGATAGAACTTACATTGAGCGACAAGATTGCGACTAATATTGAACAAATCGAGAACTTTATTGAGAATCTTAAAAATTCTTTCGTTGCTCAGGGCAGGGTAAATGTGGAGTTGGTATGTAGTAAAACAATGTTTAAGAACGGCCAAGCATTCCTAGACTTTATCAATGATAAGAAACTCAGCCTGTCCGAGATTAAACAAGGAGAGATAAATCAAAAATGAGTGCTAAGCGAGCATGTTTAGGTTTTGGTTTCAAGCCTAATGAAAGCCGTCATCACTTTCTTGTTTGCGTTCCCGCAAAAAAAGATTCAAGCGTAGTAATCTATGAGCGTTTTAA
>CAZLTH010000004.1:5008-22952 GCA_964562355.1 uncultured Syntrophomonadaceae bacterium
GCCCCCGAGGAGCGCTGGTGGCTTTATACTATGACAAATGCGGCAACGGGAAATATTGACGACCGCAGTGGCTGGCGCAAGGCGCTGCGCTATGCTTTATGTGAAAATCCGATTGTGAACGAGAAGCGGCAAATGTCGTTCTTTGATGCTATGCTCAAGCGAGGGGATGAAGAGGAACGAGGATAAAGGAAAGAGGAACGAGGTTGTAGGGGTGCCCCTTGTGGGTACCCGGACGGGGAGACGAAGGGGGAGGATTCTGAAAATGAATTATGATAAATCTTTTATTGAAGTGCAGTTTCCTGTTTCCAAGGTGAGCAAAGAAAGTTATAAAGAGCGCAAAGCTAATCTCGGGCAGACATTAACAGGGTTAGGGAAATGGTGGGGGAGGAAACCGCTTGTATTGGTGCGTGCGGCTCTGCTTGGGTTGTTGTTGCCGGCAAGTGATGCACCTAAAAAGGACATGGAGATATTTCTTAAAATAATGTCCATGGACAAGCAAGGGTTGTTAAATCGCAAAGCAAAATCAATCTCTGCTAAGAATGCTTTTAATCTTTTAACGACAAGAGAGCGCCAGCAGTATTTCACCCAAAACGATGGAAAGTTTACGTCTATATGGAAAGCTGGACTAACAGCTGCAGAAAAAGCTACTGCTCTGGAAATGGTGTGGCATCGCCTCTCTTATGACCAAAAGTTGACCTACTGTGTACGACCAGAGGAACACGCAAATGAAAACCCACTAATATGGGAAAAAATCAATGCGCATCTGGGCACAAAGGCAGCTAATTTGCAGGAACTTGTTGAACAGCTCAGTGTTAAGAAATTTGGGCACAGAGCTGTTGTTGGTGACTGCTTTTGTGGCGGCGGCTCTATTCCCTTTGAAGCGGCACGCTTGGGCTGTGATGTTTTTGCTTCTGACCTTAATCCGATAGCAGGCCTTTTAACCTGGGCAGGTCTCAATATCGCGGGGGCGAGTGATGAAAAAATTGCCGGGCTACGTCAGTTTCAGAAACAAGTTTATGATGTTGTGGACAAACAAATATTGGCCTGGGGTATTGAAATAAATGAGCAAGGCGAGAGAGCAAACTCTTATTTATACTGCACAGAAACAACCTGTCCAGAATGTGGTTATACTGTTCCACTATCGCCTTCATGGGTGATTGGTAAAGGAACGATGACAGCGGCAATTCTAACTGAAAATCATAAAGGTTTTGACATAGAAGTAAGGAGCGGGTTAAATGCACAACAGATGAAGGAAGCAAATGAAAAGGCTACCATAAAAAGCGGTAGTATGTATTGCCCCCATTGCAAAAAAAGCGTGCCTGTTTCTGCTTTACGCAAAGATACAAATGAAGGTTATGGACTGCGTCAATGGAGCAAAAATGAATTTGTACCGCAGGAGGATGATATATTCAGAGAGCGACTGTACTGTATTAGATATGAAAAGAGGCAAGAATATTGTAATAGTAAGGGTGAGCTTAAAACAAAACGTGTCCGTTACTATACAGCGCCAACTGTTGCTGATTTAGAACGAGAACAAAAGGTTGCAAACCTGCTTTCCGAGCGATTTAGTGACTGGCAGGAGAAGGGATATATCCCTAGCAGTGAAATTGAAGCCGGTGATAAAACAAGCGAGTTAATGCGGTGCCGCGGTTGGAAATATTGGCATCAGCTCTTTAACCCAAGACAGCTTTTACTGCATGGATTGTTTATGCAGAAAATTAGCGAAATGGCGAAGACAAGAGATGAGTTGGTTATGGGGCTGTTGGGGATGAATAAGATTAGTGATTGGGATTCAAAGTTATGCATTTGGAATACCGGGGTTGGAACCGAAAAGAGTCAAAACACCTATTCAAATCAGGCATTGAATACTTTGTTTAATTACGGTGCGAGAAGTGCAAGACATATAAGT
Source organism: uncultured Syntrophomonadaceae bacterium (assembly GCA_964562355.1). GTDB lineage: Bacteria > Bacillota > Dethiobacteria > PWVN01 > PWVN01 > CAZLTH01. Next base: position 6,918 of record CAZLTH010000004.1, read on the forward strand.
GACTCATTCTTCATGGTAATAAAAAACCATAGTATGGAAACAAATTCAATCGTTACCCTGTCCGATGCCAGAACTCTCTCTCAGCGATGCGACATATGGCTCACTGACCCACCGTATGCCGATGCAGTCAATTATCACGAACTAAGCGAATTCTTCCTTGCATGGGATAAAAAACTGCTTAAAAAAGCATTCCCTGATTGGTATGCTGACAGCAAGCGAGTGCTTGCAGTGCGGGGTCGTGGTGATGCCTTTAATAGCGCCATGATTGAGGTGTATAAGAACCTTGCCCTAAATATGCCTGACAATGGCATGCAGATTATTATGTTTACCCATCAAGACGTAAGTGTCTGGGCAGACCTGCGGAATATTGTTTGGTCAGCAGGGTTACAGGTAACAGCGGCATGGACTATCGCTACTGAAACTGAAAGCGGCGGACTAAAAGAGGGTAACTATGTAAAAGGCACAGTGCTCCTAGTGCTACGCAAAAGAAAAAGCGAGAAAACAGCCTTTTTAGATGAAGTCATGCCAGCAGTAGAAGACGAGGTCAAAGCACAAATAAGGAGTATGCAGCATCTAGATGATAAAGAGGAACCAAACTTTACTGATGCAGATTACATCTTAGCTGCTTATGCAGCATCACTTAAAGTACTCACATCTTATAAAAAGATAGAGGACATTGATGTTGCCTATGAGTTTTCCAGAGTGAAGAAAAATGGTGAGTTGTCACCTGTGGCTCAAGTAATTGAAAGTGCTAAAAAAATTGCCTACGACCAGCTCATACCAAATGAATTTGACGTATTTTTGTGGAAGACCTTATCTTCAGAGGAACGGCTCTATATCAAAGGGCTTGGACTTGAAAAGAACAATATTTACCAGCTATCAGCATACCAGGAACTGGCCCGTGGCTTTGGTGTTAATGAATATAAGGGGTTTATGGCGAACTCAAAGGCAAACTGTGCTAGGTTTAAGACAGCAAGAGAGTGGGCTGGACGCAATATAAGCGGAGACGGGTTTGCCGGATCGTTATTTCGCAATGTGTTTATGGCGCTCTACTTAGCAAGCAAGGACGATGATAACGTGATTGCAGGTAAAAACTGGCTTAAAAGCGAGGTGCCATCTTATGATGGTAATGGTCGCGAGATAATTATAGAATTCTTAGGCTATATCGCCACCTTTGCCCACATTAGCAATATGAGCCATTGGCAGAAAGAAGCTTCTGTTGCGCCAATTTTAAAAGAACTTATCAGTAATGATGGAGTCTAAAGGAAACGAGGAAACGAGGTTAAGAGATGAAGAGGTTAAGGGGTTAAGAGAGGAACGGGGGGGCGAGGTAAAGGGGGGAACGAGGGGACGAAGGGAAGAGGGGAAGAGAAATGATCAAGCGTTACTCGTCAAGAGCAACTCGACTAGACAAACAGTTTTTAAATGACAAATTACATCATGCTAAAAGTTATGACCGCATCGCCGGTTATTTCAGTTCGTCAGTGCTTGAAATTGCTGGCGAAGCAATAGAAAGTATCAGCGGCAAGGTGCGTCTGATTTGCAACTCTCAAATAGAAAAAGAAGATTGTGAGACAGCAACTGCCGCTGCTGCTGCTTTGCGTCGCGAGTGGTGTGAAAACGAACCGGAGAAGGTTTATGCTTCAGCAACCCCACGCTTGCAGCGCTTATATGAGTTTATGAAAAGTGGAAAACTTGAAATAAAGGTGCTACCTAATAATGTTTTTGGCCTTATTCATGGCAAGGCTGGAGTTGTAACACTAGCGGACGGAAGCAAAACCTCTTTTATTGGCAGTGTGAATGAAACATTATCTGCTTGGCGGTTGAATTATGAAATGCTTTGGGAAGATAACTCTCCAGCGGCCATAGCATGGGTGCAAAATGAGTTTGACTATTTTTGGCAGCACCCAGCTGCGATTCCAATGTCTGACTTCATTATAGGGGATATAGGGCGTATTGCGAAGAGAGAAGTAATAGATGAACTTGAAAAATGGCAAGAAACACCCGAACCGGCACAGGCAGTTGTTGAATCACCTGTTAATCGCAAGGAGCTTGGGCTTTGGGAACACCAGAAATACTTTGCCGATATGGCTTTTAGAAATCATAAAAAATCTTATGGTGCGAGACTTGTACTTGCGGATCAGGTAGGGCTTGGCAAAACAATTCAACTGGCACTTTCCGCACAACTCATGGCACTCTGGGGCAACAAGCCGGTCTTAATTATTGTGCCTAAAACGCTGACTTGGCAGTGGCAAGATGAAATGAGAAACCTTCTTGACATGCCGTCTGCTGTTTACACTGGCAGAGAATGGGTTGATGAGAATGGTATTAAATATCCCCCATCAGATGATATACGCAAGTGCCCACGCAGAGTGGGCATAATCTCGCAAGGTATTATCGTCAATGGTCGTGATGAATATTTGGAACAGTTACTTTCTATGCAATATGAATGCGTAATCGTGGATGAGGCGCACCGAGCAAGGCGTAAGAATTTGGGTGACGGTAAAGAAAACATAAAGCCTAAACCGAACAACTTATATGGTTTTCTTTTGCAAATATCACGAAAAACACATAGTATGTTACTTGCCACCGCAACGCCGGTACAGATGTATCCGGTAGAAGCATGGGATTTGCTGAACATTTTATCGCAAAAAAATGATTCAGTATTAGGTAGTGATTTAAGCAAGTGGCGAAAAGATCCTAAAAGAGCACTTGACTTAATCATGGGAAAGGTAAAAATAGGGAATTCACCGGCAGAGTGGTTGGAACAATGTGAGTGGCTTCGCAATCCATTTCCACCAGCTGAGGAAGATAGACTTAACTTTGGAAGACTAAGAAAAGGGCTAGGCATGGACGATAACAACTTCATAATTACACCAGAACAGATAAAGGCGATGCACAATGCTCCGGAAGGTCATAGAGTAGGCAGGATTTTAGAGAGTGGGTTTATGCAAAAACACAACCCTTTCATTCGTCATATCGTTAGGCGGACAAGAGCATTCTTAGAAAATAACTGTAATCCAGAGACAGGTGAGCCCTATCTCAAAAAGATTGAAGTTGTATTAATGGGTGAAAAAGACAGTGAAGGAGTACAATTGCCGCCCTATCTGCAAGACGCCTATAGTTGCGTGCAAGAGTTCTGTGAAATGCTCGGGAGGCGTGTGCGTGGCAGTGGATTTATGGAAACACTTCTTTTGAGACGTGTTGGAAGCACGATGTTGGCTGGACGTAAAACTGCAGAAAAAATGATTAACTGGGCCAATACCGATGAAGATATTTTTGAGGAAGATGATGAAGATTTAGGAACAGATGAAAAAAGAAACGATGCGCAGGCAAACAAAAAGACTGGGAGTGCTATTAAGGATATTACCGAAGCAGAAAAAAACGCACTTACCAGGTTTATAAAGACCCTTGATGAAAACAAAGACAAAGATCCGAAGTATGCGTTGGTATTGAACTTGTTAACTAAGAAAGGCTTTAAAGATAAGGGTTGCATTATTTTCTCCCAGTACTTTGATTCGGCATACTGGGTTGCCGAAAACCTGTCTAACGATTTATTGGGCGTAGCCATTGGTCTTTATGCAGGTGGTAATAAGTCTGGGATTATTTGCGATGGAAAATATCGTAGATATACCAAAGAGGACATCAAGGCGAGGATCAAATCAAGAGAGATAAAAATTCTTATTGGTACGGATGCGGCTTCTGAGGGGTTAAACCTACAAACACTCGGAACTTTAATTAATTTGGACTTACCGTGGAACCCTACAAAGCTCGAACAAAGAAAAGGTCGTATTCAGCGTATCGGCCAGCAAAGCGATAAGGTGCTCATATATAATATGCGGTACAAAGACTCAGTTGAAGATCGCGTTCATGCTATATTGTCAAAACGCCTGCAAAACATAAGCGCCATTTTCGGACAGCTACCTGATGTGCTGGAGGATGTCTGGGTGCAGGTAGCAATGGGAAAAAAAGCTGAAGCAGAAAAGATTATTGATGCTGTACCTATGCAACATCCTTTTGAAATTAAATATGAAAAGAAAGCAGTTAATAACATAAATTGGGAAGATTGTAAGATTGTTTTAAGCGAAACTGAAAAAAGGAAATGCCTGCTTGAGGGCTGGAAATAAAGTTGTTGCAATTCACCATAACAAGTCTTATGACGCAGGAGCATACAATATTATATGCTACGGCACAAAGATCCCTTTTTCCCTTTGTTCGTAAAAGAGCACCCATACCCGAGTCCGTTGCATGAAAATTGTGCCTCCCACGATTAAGGGGAGTTAAAATACTCTTTGAGAATGGAGAATGGAGAATGGAGAATGCAGCTTAGAGAAATTATTGTCAAGAATTTTCGCTGTTTGGTAGATGTAGTTATTCCTATGTCAGATACCACCGTCTTTGCCGGCGAAAATAACTCTGGCAAGACAGCTCTGCTTGAAGCGTTGAGGATTGTATTGCCTCAGAGAGCAGTGGGTAGGGAGACACCATTTAACGAATATGACTACCATATGGTCAAAGCTAGTGATTCGCCTCAGACGAGTGAAGGCATTGTTATAGAACTATGGTTTCGAGAGGATATATCCGATGAGTGGCCTAAGTCTTTAATTCAAGCTCTTAGTGATATCATTCAAACGGATCCTGTTATGGATTTGAATTCCATAGGAATACGACTATCAAGCAAATATGATGCAATTGCCGAAGAAAGCATCGCTGACAGGCCGTTTGTGGCATAATGAAAGTACACAAAATGGCGGTCAAAAGTGCAAAGTTGCTTTAAAAAGAAGGAGCACCTTTCAGCATCCTCGAAAACAACCTTTAGCATAATACTCAAGAATCCAGTACCTCTACAAATTCTGCACAAAAATTGCAACATCTTGTCTGACTGTGGTATAATAAATTTAAAGGGTGATACCAATTGACTGAGCAACAAAATTAGCAACATGACAAAGGGTGCAAACAAGTGCTAGTCGACACCAAAACATTCTTGCGACTAGTTGAAACCTTTGCCAAAGAAGCTAAATCAGGCTACCACCTGAAACCCAAGGCAAGGAGATTAACGATGAGCTGGTATAATCATATCACGGTCAATCCATCTGTCTGCCATGGAAAAGCATGTATCAAGGGCACGCGGATTATGGTTTCAGTCGTGCTTGATAACTTGGCTGCAGGTCTCACTCCAGCTGAGATTGTGTGTAGCTATCCATCACTGACCACTGAAGCAATCCAAGCAACTATCTCTTATGCAGCAGAACTTGCACGAGAACGTGTCATTGCTATACCAGGGTAGGATGTCGAGATGAAGTTTAAAATTGATGAGAATTTACCGAAAGCATCATCTTCTGCGTTTTACTGGAGCTACAATCTAGTGATGAATTTGCAAACATTTTGCAAACGAACGTTGCGAAATCCATGTAAATATAGCTAATCAGGATGGAAAGGGAATACTGAAAATCCTCGTATTTACGAACTTTCTTAGACTTACCTAAGCACACCGGAAGGGTGTAGTATAGCTGGGGATCAAGAGGTCGCAGGTTCAAATCCTGTCGCTCCGACCAGGTGAAAAAGCAATAGACACGGGGGTTTAACGCCTCTCGTGGTTTTTTGTTTTTTGGCTAAAATGCCACATGAAAAACTTTTTTTTAGCTTCTTCTCAGAAGGGAGTGGGTGTATATGCTCCCCAGGGGATCAGGAAATCATCTGCATTTTGAGATTAGGAAGTTTGGTCAACCGAAAACCCCTTCAGATTTTTTCTTTAGTGGCAGGGATTTTCTGATAATTGGAGAAAAACTTAGGAGTAGGAGCAGTCAATAATTAACCGTTCCTAGCATGAGTATGTCAAGAACTTTCACAGTTAAAACTGCAGAGATTGTCTGATATCTCCGAGTGTTCTTCCCCGGGGGAATGCTCAAAAATCTAGAAAGCTGTACAAGCACAGGAACTATCTGGTGAGTTTATGGAAAATTATAAAGAAGAGAGATAAAAAGATGATATATGTAAAAAATACACCAAACAACATTGGCGTAGCTATACATGGCGACTATATGGACATGGAGAACCTTTATAAAGCATTACATGCTGTTGCAAAGGATGACGGTGAATGTATTGAATTTGAGAGGCTCAGTATAAGAGTTTTGGGAGTTTGTTATGATATCCGCCATGCAATGATGGGACATCGGGAGATCGAATTTGTAAATAATGGTATGGACGAGGGAAAGAAGAGGCATATGTCGTTGTTGACTCCGGATAAGAATGTATACTTTAAAATATATGTACTATGGCCGGAGATGTTGTTTGTCACTATGGTGCTGAATAAATTTATCTGTTTATATGCACAAAAGAGAGCGAAAAAGAGCTATGATTTAATGTTGGCTAAAGAAAACATATGGGATGAGTCCATAGCAATGGTGCGTGTTTTACAGGCTGCCATCATGAAGTGTATAAAGGAAACAGTTTCAGATGCCTCTTTCAGGCGCATGATGAATCTAGTGAGTAAGGATTATGCATGGCTTAATGATTACACACGTCAATATCTTGATATATTAAATTGCAGGTTTATTGATATGGCTAAAGAAAAGAGATTGAAAAATATTTCAATAATGGCAAAGAAGCTTGTAGAACGTGGAGAGGAATACAAGCAGGTTAAAGCTGAGATTGCGGCTGCTGCAAAACATTACAATACGTATGAAGATAATATCAAGCCTCCTGTTGATTATCCTGAAGATTTTAAGTGGTAACGCTATGAATAATCAAGATGACAGGTAATTTGATTTATGAACTTGCAGGAAATTGTATCATCGCTGGTGGATGTGTTTAGTCAACCTTTAGGTGATGGTGAAAAATGGGAAAATAATGAGAGGATAGAGTTTGGAGGCGATTTTTTTGAGAAAAGTTTTAAGTGGTTGGATGATATAGGGAATCTTAGCAGTTTCCCTATTATTACTAGGATGTTCGCCTGAAGATGAAGCTCCAAGAGAAGCTTCAAATGTTCAGGGTAGGGAAACTGATGATGCTCAGGATGCTATAATTACAGAAGTAGAAATTACAGATGATTTGAGGGACACAATTCTAAAATTGATAGGCAGTTGTAGAGATCGAGGGAATATAGAATGTGCAAAAAAGGTGGATTTTAGAGATAGTAAGTTTTTAATGGCTATAGTTTCGGGACGTAGCCAGTATTGCAGTATGGAAAGCACTCTGCAGATTATAGTTCTACGTAAGGATAAAAAACTAAAAACTGACTCATGGGCAATTGCTTGGGAATCACCCGGTAGTTTTGCCGTGGGCAAAATGAGAGATATTAGACTCCGTAGAGATATATTGCAATGTTTCCCTAATAATATTGTGGAGCATAAAGAGGGGTCTATTTTTGTAGAACAAGGTGCCAAGTTATATGAGTTTAAACTAGTGGATGGTCAATTTGTTGAAAAATATGCTTTGCTTAGCGAAAGAATAGACCCTGAAGCAATTCGATTGTATTTTTTGCTAGAAGGTACAAGAATTCTACCCTCTCAAAGTCGATACGTGTCTTTAAGAGTAGGAGATACTATTAGTTTTGTGCCTCAAAATGATACTACTAAAGAAGCTTTTGACTCTGGAGCAATAGAAATCCATCGAGAAACCGGAAAAGCGGAAAATATAGGCAGGTGTATGGCAACTTGGGTAGGGGGAAATTCTTTCACCTTTACTCGACTAGGCATTGTCAGTTTTGGTTTATATTACGGTAATCAATGGGGCAAAGAGCTAGAACCAACCTTCATAATAATGATTGGTCAGTAATCATCCTAACTTTGTTCTGTCAGCGGAATACGCACACAAGCAAGTTGCCCGTTTAATTCAAATAGAAATCAATTAACACGAACTTCCTGGTAGAGAAATGAAAAGACATCACGAATACACTATTTCTTTTATTAACCGTTTACATTTGTACAATCTTTACCCTTATCTTGATGTAGACATCCTTATCATTGTATTGTCTGCAAAAAACCCAAAACTTTGAAAGCTTGGGATGCCTCAAATCTTTAACGGTTCCCATGTATTCATTGGCTTTTAATGTTCTAAGTTCTCGTTGCACTGCTTTTTTAAAATTCTTGGACACGCTGACAATCAGCAGTTACAATGCAAAAGATGTGTAAATTTTATAGTGCTGTTTTTTAAAACTTAGTCTGCGAGTAGTTCTTTCACTTTGTCTTCAATGATCGTTCTTACCTGACGAAATTCTTCCGCTGATAGGTTTTTGGGGTCAGGAATCCCCCAGTCTTTATATTGCTTGGCAGCTATAAAAGGACAAGTCTCACCACAGCCCATCGTAATTACATATTCGTACTCCTCCTGTGGTATCTTACTCAAGGACTTTGATGAATGTTTGGTAAGGTCATAGCCAATTTCCTTCATCATAAGAATAGCTTTGGAGTTTACTTTTCCTGTGGGGTCAGATCCAGCACTGAATGCTTCAACCTTACCTTTCCCATGTATATGGGCAAAGGCCTCTGCCATTTGACTTCGACAAGAGTTTTCAACACAGACGAATAATATTTTTTTCATTGTTTGCTTTCCCTTCTCCATTCTAGGTTCAGTTCTTCGGGGATAATCATTAGTAAGTCATCTTTTTTTGTAAATTCTTAGCATGTTTTAGGTGATTGTTAATATTTCTGTGGTTATTATAACATGCTTGTAATAGGCGGGCAATGTGAGTAAAAAATAGGAATCTAAATTAAAAACTTAAATCGCAAATTTGAAAAATTAAGGTTATATTGAGCAAGAGAAGATAATTGTATTTCTAACGTAACTATTCAGCTACAAATATTTTAAGAATTTAGAAGCTTAATCCGTGCCTATTTGTGGTGGTCTGTTACTTTGTGACACTCTAGTATAAAAAGAATAAATATAAGTTAATTGTATTCGGTGGTATAAAAATAATACAATATCAATGGAGAATATATCATTTAGGTAGTATTAAGGCAATATGAGCAGTAAAACCTAACATGAAAAGGAATATTGATGTAAATTACGAATTAACTAGAAAATAATAGGTTGAAAAAAGTAGTATTTTGTGATATAAATACTATGGCTCGTGCAATGCTATCGTAATATTTTAGATTTTAAGGAAAAGCACAAACTTTTTTAATTTTTTTAATGTTTTTATTGAGGTTGGTGTTGCTTGATGAACAGTTTTACTCATTTTAATGCTGATGGACGAGGCAGGATGGTAGATGTAAGCGAGAAGGCAGATACCAAGAGAGTAGCGAGTGCCTGTGCAACAATTAGTATGGACAGGCTTACACTTGCTTTAATTAAAGAAGGTAAGATAGGAAAAGGGGACGTTTTTGGAGTAGCCCAGATAGCAGGCATTATGGCAGCTAAGCAGGTCTGGCAGCTTATTCCTTTGTGTCACCCTCTCTTTTTGACCGGAGTGGATTTAAGTTTCTCTTTCTTGGAAGAGCAGGGAATTGTGGAAGTCAAAGCGAAAGTTTCTACAACTGGTAAAACAGGTGTGGAAATGGAGGCATTAACGGCTGTTTCTATTGCTGCCCTTACTATTTATGATATGTGTAAGGCTGTTGATAAAGGAATGGTTATCTCAGAAATATATTTATTAGAAAAGATAGGTGGTAAAAGTGGCACCTACCGAAGGTAAAAAGAGAATTTTTAAGATTCGAAAAAACAGTGCTGTTTTTTGGGGTTACTGTGCTATGTTGACGATATTCTGGTTGCTGCTTGCTTGGAGTCTGCATTACCAGCAGATAATAGTGGGTTTTGTTATGTCTTGGTTTTTAGTCAGTTTGAATAGAGATATTTTGCTTGGTAAAGAGGAGCGTCCTCAGATAAATCCCAAAACCATTCTCAAGAGCGGACGTTACCTTATAGATTTGATAATTGCTGTTTTTATAGCTAATATTGAGGTGGCCAAAATAGTAATCCAGCCGAAAATGCCAATTTCTCCGGGGATAGTAAGGTTTAGGTCAAAAGCAAAGAAAAATTTAACAAAAGTGGCTTTGGCTAATTCTATCACATTGACTCCAGGAACATTAACTCTAGATATTGAGAACGATGTTTTTATTATTCACTGCTTGACTAGAGCTAATGCTGAAGATGTGGTTGATTGGGGAATGGAAAAAAAATTGTTAGCCTTAGAAAAGGCTGGGGAATTTGGAGGTTAGAAGTTGGAAGCGGAACGAGGTAGGGGTGTGGTGAGAGGAGGGTAAAGCATGCTAGATCTGTTTATTATAGCCTGTATACTTCTGACGATAATGATTTTTTTATGTCTTTATAGGGCATATGTAGGACCGACTGCTGCAGACAGGGTAGTAGCTATAAATATAGTGACTACTAAGATTGTGGTAACTATTGCTTTGGTTGCTTACGTGTATGATAATGTTTTTTTTCTTGATGTAGCCCTAGTTTATACTTTGATAGGTTTTACTGCTACTATAGGGGTAGCTAAATATTTGGAAAAAGGTGCCTTGGAATAGTTGTAATCGAAAGAAGGGTTTATTTTATGGAGCTTTTTAGAGATATTTTAATTCTTTTGTCGCTTTCTTTGGGGCTTTTCTTTTTTGTGGTAGGAGTTATTGGGCTTTTGCGTTTACCGGATGTCTATTGTCGCATGCATGCCACCACTAAGTGTGATACCTTGGGGGGAGAGTTGATTCTTGTAGCTCTAATACTTCACTACGGTATGAGTGCTGCCAGTATAAGATTAATTATTATGATTATATTTATTTGGATTACCAGCCCTACTGCTGCTCAAATTATTGCTAAGGCAGCTTATCATAATGATTATCCTATGGTTGAAGGTAGCTTTGATGTTGATTCTACCAAGGAGGGGACAAAGTGACAGAGATTTTGTTTATTATATTTCAATATATGCTTTTAGTTTTTTTGGTGATCTGTGCTTTGGCTGTAGCTAAAACAAGTGATTTGTTAGGTGCGGTAATTATTTCTGCTGCCTTTAGCTTGATTATGGCCATTCTTTGGGTGCAGCTGGAAGCTCCTGACGTGGCTATGACAGAAGCAGCTATAGGAGGAGGAGTTACCACGTTGCTTTTCGTAGTGGTCATTAGTAAAACGAGGAGGATGGAATAATGCGTCAGGTGCTCATTTTGGTTTTTTTATTTTTCATTGGCTATGCTCTTATATTTACAGTGGCAGAGATGCCTCCCTTTGGTTGTCCGGAAAACCCAGCCAATAATATGGTCAGTGAGTTTTATATTGAACAAGCGGTACCTCAAACGAGGGCTGTAAACGTTGTAGCTAGTATTATTATGGACTTTCGTGCTTTTGACACTTTAGGGGAAGCTACTGTTTTATTTGTAGCGATAGCAGCAGCTCTTTCTAACTTAAAAGCACATTAATTTTGGACGTGAGAAGTGGCAGGAAAGGATGTGAGACTGTTTGGAAAACCTTATAGCCAAGACTGTAGTGAAATTTATGCTACCATTTATCCAAATTTATGGAGTATATGTTGTTTTAAACGGTCATCTTTCTCCGGGAGGGGGGTTCCCCGGCGGAGCAATTTTAGGAACTAATATGATTCTGTTTGCACTAGTTTTTAACTTAAAAGAAGGAAGTAAAAAAATGTCTCATGACACCTCTACTCTGTTGGAAAGTGGGGGAGCACTATGGTTTAGTGGCTTGGGATTAATAGGTATTCTTTTAGGGACAAATTATCTTGGTAATAGAATTGCCGGTTTTCCTATAGGTGTGCCGGGTGAGTTTTTTAGTGGTGGTTTGATTTTGCTGACTACTATGGGAATAGGGATAAAAGTAGCCAGTACTTTTATTACTTTATTCTTTCACTTAGCAGAGGGGAAAGGATACAAACATGATTGAAACATTAGCTAGGTTGTTGCACAATTTTTTTTATCTTACAGCTATAATAATTTTCATCATCGGTTTTCATACTATGCTGACTCATTCCAATTTAGTTAAAAAAATTATTGGTATGAATATTATGGATACCGCTATCTTTCTTTTTTTTGTATCTATTGGTTACGTCAGAGGCAGCAGGGCGCCGATAATTGATTTAATCGTTGATTATACCTATATAAACCCTCTACCGTCGGCACTTATTTTGACCGGGATTGTAGTATCTGTGAGTACTACTGCTTTTGCCCTAAGTTTAATTGTTAAAATATACCAACACTATGGCACAATAGATGCCGAAGAAATCATGGTAATAAGGAGTAGAGAATAGTGACTTTTGTTAGCTTACATTTGCCTGTTTTGACGATACTAACTCTTCTTATGAGTGCTTATATTATGCCTCTTTTAGCGCGCTGGAAAAAGACATTTTGTATACCGGTAGCAGCAGTTGCTCTTACTGTTTCTTTTCTTTTTTCTATTCTATTGGCCATTAAGGTGCTTACGGAGGGACCTTTCGATTATTATCTTGGTGGATGGTCACCCCCTTGGGGGATAGAGTTTCAGATAGATTATTTGGCAGTTTTTACCATGCTAACCTTGACTGGAATTTCACTGCTTATTTTTGTTTATACCACCAAGTCACTTACACATGAAGTAAAGGAAAGCTTGACTGGCTGGTATTATACTCTTTATCTTTTGTTAATGGCCTCTTTGTTAGGAATTACTTTAACCAATGATCTTTTTAATCTTTTTGTTTTTACTGAAATCTGTACTATTGCGGCTTGTGCCATTATATCCATAAAAGAAAAGAGGGAATGTATAGAGGCTTCTTTAAAATATTTGATACTTAGTACTGTAGGTTCAGGCACTCTTCTTATGGGAATTGCACTGATTTATATGATTACGGGGCATTTGAACTTTGATTATGTAGCAGCAGAGCTCGCTGTAGTTATGCATCTTTACCCACGTAATATTCTGGCGGCAATGGCTCTCTTTATGGTGGCTATCAGCATAAAGGCAGCGCTTTTCCCTCTTTATATTTGGTTGCCGGATGCTTATTCAGCAGCGGCTTCGCCAGCCACGGCTCTGCTGGCCGGTTTGGTGGGGAAAGTTTATGCTGTTATGTTTATAAAGCTATTTTTAACAGTATTCCCTCGGGAAATTTTCGACATTGTGCCTGTTATGGATATTTTTCTTTTTATGGCTACCGGAGGGATTATTATGGGTTCGTTATTTGCTGTAGTACAAAAAGATATTAAGAGAATGTTGGCTTACTCTAGTGTGTCACAGATTGGCTACGTGTTTTTGGGGATATCTCTTCTTTCCTTTGAGGGGATAGTAGGGGGGATTCTTCATATTTTTAATCATGCTTTAATAAAATCTATGCTTTTTTTAGCTGTAGGAGCAATAATTTATTCTACCGGCATCAGGAGAATAGATGAATTGAAAGGAATAGGCTTAAAGCTTCCTTTGGTTATGGTTGTTTTTGCGATAGGAGCAATGGCTATGATTGGGATTCCATTAACTAATGGATTTATAAGTAAGTGGTATCTGGTTATAGGTGCCATACATGCCGAACACCCCTTTTATATTGTGGTTATTCTTTTAAGCAGCTTATTAAATGGGGTGTATTTTTTACCTATAGTTGTGGGTGCTTTTTTTAGTAAACGAGAAAAACCCTTCCCGACTATCAGGAAGATACCTTGGCAAATGACTTTTCCTCTTGTTATTTTAGGAAGCAGCATTATTTTTACCGGTATTTTCCCGGGAGTTATTTTGGAATTGGTAAAAAGGGCAGTGCGTCTCTTGCTTAATATTTAATTGGGTAGGAATCAGGGGAGATATTTTTACTAAAAATTGTCTTAATTTCCGTATAGTGCATTAGAAAAACTGCAAACTCTAAAAAGACCTATAAAAGAGCTTCTAAACATATTATACGAGGAGGTGTGATATGAAACAGTCAGACAGCCTAAAAAGTGGGAAGATGCTAAAATATCTATTTTATATTAGTCTCCCCTTGTTTGCGTTGATGGATCTGCTTGTTCCTCGGGAGCCCTACTTTTGGTTTGATGGGTTGCCAGGATTTTATGCAGTATTCGGCTTTATAATGTGTATACTTACCATTGTTGTATGTAAAGCGGTAGGTTATTATTGGCTGATGGTAAACGAGGAGTACTATGAAGATGATGCTGGTTATGATTCTACTCATGAACAGAAAGGTGGGATAGCGTTTTGATTGAATACATTTTCCCTATACATCCTGCTATTATATTTATCCTTGGAGCGCTTTTAATACCCTTTCTAAAGGGTCGATGGAAGCAAATATACCTACTTTTAATTCCGGTGGTAGCTTTTATAAATCTTCTCTACTTACCTCAAGGCACCATTTGGGTATATAGTTTTGTAAGGTTTGAACTTATCTTTGGGCAAATTGATGCTACGAGTTTATCTTTTGGATATATATTTGTTATCATAGCTTTTTTAGGATTGCTCTATTCAATTCATTTAAAAGACAATAAAGAGCATGTGGCGGCCTTCATCCTTACCGGAGCATCCCTTGGTGTTGTCTTTGCTGGCGATTATATTTCTCTGTATCTTTTTTGGAAGATAATGACCATTTCTTCTGCTCTCCTGATTTTCGCCCGGAGGAAAAAGTCTGCCACCGATGCTGGAATTAGATATCTTATAGTGCATTTTCTCGGTGGAACTTTTCTTTTTGCAGGGATAGTGTTATATTATACGACTTTTGCTAGTTTTAACTTTGGCTATCTAGAATATGGCGGGCTATATTTTTATCTTATATTAATTGGGTTTTTGTTTAAAACTGCTGTTCCTCCTTTTCATGCTTGGTTGCCTGATGCCTATCCTGAGGGAAGTGCTACAGCTAGTGTTTTTTTGTCTGCTTTCACTACTAAAACAGGTGTGTATGTGCTGATTAGAGCATTTCCTGGGACAGAGATTTTGATATGGCTTGGTGCGATAATGGCTATATACGGTGTTGTTTATGCTGTAATTGAAAACGATGCTAGGCGTCTTTTGGGTTATCATATTATCAGTCAGGTAGGCTATATGGTTGCAGCCGTTGGACTTGGCACTCAGATGGCAATAAACGGTGCGATTGCACACGCTTTATGTCATATTCTGTATAAGGCATTGCTTTTTATGGGTCCGGGTGCAGTGATACAAGTTACAGGGAGAGAAAAACTTACTGAACTAGGGGGGTTATATAAGGCTATGCCGCTAACCCTTATTTTCTTCATAATTGGCGGAGTTTCGATTTCAGGAGTTCCACTGTTTAGTGGTTTTGTTAGTAAGTCGATGATTGTGGCAGCTGCCGGGATACAAGGTGAGTCTATTGTATTTCTGATGCTAGTCTTGGCTTCGGTGGGAACATTTCTGCATACTTCTTTGAAGTTGCCGTACTATATGTTTTTCGGCAAAGATATGGGAATAAAAGCAAAAGAACCCCCTTCTAACATGTTGATGAGTATGGGTTTAACCGCTTTTTTATGCCTTTTTATTGGTGTATATCCAGCAATTCTTTATAATGTTCTTCCTTACCCAGTTTACTTTGTTCCTTTTACAGTTGAAAACGTAATAGGCAAGTTTACACTTTTGTTATATACCCTTCTGGCATTTTGGCTTTTAAAAGCTAAAATTGCGGGCACTCCAACAATTAGCCTTGATATAGATTGGTTTTATCGAAGACCAAAGAAAACTTTCTTTTGGTTTTGCAGAGATCCTATTTTAACACTTTCTGTAGGAATAGATTTTCTTTTTGCAAAGTTTATTAGGATATTCCTTTGGTTTTCAAAAAATCCTATCTCCCTAATTGCCACTGGGGTAAATCTGGCTTATGCAAAAATAGTAGGAGTTTCAATAAGCCCACGGAGGTCAATATATCTTTTGCCTGCGTATTTAGTGGATCGTTTAGCTGTAACAGCAAAAGAGATCGAAGCTAGGAGAAAAGACAAATTGGTGATGCTTGTGCATTTACTTGATGAAGTAGAGATTAGAAGTATAAGTTCTGCTTCATTCCCACTGGTAGCGATGCTAGCTTTATTCTTGCTGTATATGACACTGGCGTATATGATACTGCTGTATTTTCTATGATTTATTCTTATTAACTTGAACAAGCGGAAAAAAGAAGCAGTTGCTGTTTTATTGAATATT
>CAZLTH010000005.1:0-22191 GCA_964562355.1 uncultured Syntrophomonadaceae bacterium
CGGGATAGAAAAAAAGTCCTCTTTTAGGGAAAGCAAAAGTCACTGTCAGGGAGGCTTTTACAGCCACTCCCATTACTACTCCTGTGTTAGCATTGATGCCTGAAGGTATATCTGTGGCTATAATTTCTCCGGAGAAAAGATTGATTTTATCTATAACTTCTTTATATAACCCACGAACTTCTTGGTTAAGACCTGTTCCCAGCAAAGAATCTACCACCAAAGAAGCGCCTTCTAGATAAAAATCTACCCTAGGCAGGTCTGCTTTTTTCAATATAAACTCAAGATTAAGTGATGAGTAGTCTAATAAATCTAAGTTCAGAGCAGCATCGCCCCTGTATTTCTCCCTAGCAGCTAACGCCAAAACCGTTACCTTGGCTCCAGCAGCTACCAGATGCCGGGCAATAACAAACCCGTCACCCCCGTTATTACCACCACCACAAGCAACAAGAATTTTCTTTCCCGGCAGAGAATTTACAGCAGCAATCTCCTGAAAAACCCTATTACCAGCGTTTTCCATGAGAATTAAGCCTGGCATTTTAAGTTCTTCCATCGCCCTTCTATCTACCTCTTGCATCTGCTTATCTGTCAATATCTCCATAATTATATCCATTCCTTTCGCTTCGCTCAAGGCACAAAACGCAATGAAATACCAGCAGTCATGAGTAATTTACCGTTTTTTAATTCTCTTGAACTTAATTTTTCACTTTTCATTTTTCATTTTTAGCTTCTTTCAGACTTCCCCACCAGTCTCTTTTCACTTATTTTATCTCCGCAATGCCTCTTTCGCCCTTTGTAACTGCTCTCTGACAGCCACAGGAGCTGTTCCGCCGCGAGATTTTCTGGCGTTTACTACTCCTTCAGGCTGAAGAAGTTTTTCTACGCTAGGATTAAAAGATGAATGAAATTGATGCATCTCTTCTATGGTCAGATCTGCCAAATATTTTTCCTTATCCAAACAGTAAGCTACCATTTTCCCTACTACTTCGTGAGCTTCCCGAAAGGGTATTTTTGCTTCCTTCACTAGGTAATCCGCCAAATCAGTAGCCGCAGAAAAATCCTTAGAAACTGCCTTGCGCATATTTTCTTTATTAACCTGCATTGTTTTTAACATAGCAGAAAAAATGCTTAATGACTTCTTGACTGTATCCAGAGAATCAAAAAGACCTTCCTTGTCCTCTTGCAAATCCTTATTATAAGCCAGTGGTAAACCTTTTAAAACTGTAAGCAAAGAAATAAGATGACCATAGACTCGACCAGTTTTCCCTCGCACCAGTTCTGCCACATCAGGATTTTTTTTCTGTGGCATTATACTGCTTCCGGTAGTAAAAGAATCATCAAGCTCTATAAACCCAAACTCTTGCGAAGACCAAAGGATAATCTCCTCGCTTAAGCGACTTAAATGCATCATAGTAATAGACGTTCCTGCCAAAAACTCCAAGATGTAATCCCGGTCGCTAACAGCATCCATACTATTTTCATAAAGAGAGGAAAAACCCAATTCACTAGCTAGTTCTTCACGGTCAATAGAGAAAGTAGTTCCGGCTAAAGCTCCGGCACCAAGAGGCATAAGGTCACACCTCTTGTACTGCTCATTCAAGCGCTCTCGATCCCTCTGGAACATCCAAAAATAAGCCAGCAGGTGATGCGAAAAAAGTACTGGCTGAGCTCGCTGCAAATGAGTATAACCAGGGAAGATAACATCAAAATATTTTTCCGCTAGTAAAAGAAGGGTTTCCTGTAAATCTTGCAGCAAAGCAACCAATTGACGATTCTCCTTTTTCATGAAAAGATGCATATCTAGAGCTACCTGATCATTCCTACTTCTAGCTGTATGCAGTTTCCCTCCGAGAGATCCTATTTTTTCGCTAAGCCGCTTTTCAATATTCATATGCACATCTTCGAGCTCAACTTTAAATTCAAAAGTACCTTCCTTAATTTCCTGTGCAATGCTTTCCAGTCCTGCTATGATTTTCTCTTTTTCTGCTTCTGTTAGTACCTTTGCCTTACACAGCATTTTGGCATGAGCTATGCTGCCTTGGATGTCTTCAGTAGCCAACTTATAATCAAAGAAAACCGAAGCACCAAATTCTTCCACCGAACTGTTTGTTTCTTTTTTAAATCTGCCTCCCCAAAGCTTCATTCTTTTTTCCTCCCTAAACGGTCGTTAGTAAGTAAGTGGGTAAGTCAGCCCATTCGACTGCGCTCAGAGCCTGCCCTGAGCAAGCGCAGCGAGTCGAATGGGGCAGGCTCTACGGCTGTAAGTGAGTAAGTCAGGACCGAAACACACTAGGGCAGTTACCCTCACCTACTTACCTACTTAATCTACTGACTTACTGATGACCACTCGGGCAACCACAAGGGATTGCCCCTACTTACCTACTGACTCACTTATTCACTTACTCACTTACTCAACATTCCCCTGACTTTCAGCGGTAACCCAAACAAATTAATAAAACCAGCAGCATCTTTCTGGTCATAAAGAGCATCAGCCTCAAAAGTTGCCAGATCTTCCAGATAGAGAGAACGATCAGCTTTGCGCCCGGCAATGGAAACAGAACCTTTAAAAAGTTTCAAGGTAACAGAGCCTGTCACATGACCTTGCGTTTTATCTACAAATGCATCCAAAGATTCTCGAAGGGTGGTGTACCAAAGACCATCATATACCAATTGAGCATATTTAATAGCCAGTATTTCTTTGTAACTCTGTGTATCCCTGTCCAGTGTTAAGTTTTCAAGCTCTCGGTGGGCCAGATAAAGAAGAGTACCGCCAGGAGTTTCATAAATTCCTCTGGATTTCATCCCTACCAGCCTATCTTCTACTAAGTCTACCCTACCCACACCGTGTTCCCCGGCTAATTTATTGAGCTTTGTCAAAAGATCAACAGGAGAAAGCAACTCCCCTGCTATTTTAACCGGAACTCCAGCCACAAAACCAATCTCCACATACGCAGGTTTGTCTGGCGCCTTTTGTGGATTTTGTGTCAGGAGAAACATATCCTCATCAGGCTCCTGGTCAGGGTTTTCCAAGATCCCCCCCTCGTAGCTTATATGCCAGATATTCCTATCCATACTATAAGGCTTTTTCGTAGAAACTGTTAGATTTATATTACGCTTCCTAGCATATTCAATGGCATCTTGACGAGAACGAATTTCCCATTCACGCCAAGGGGCGATGACTTTTAAATTGGGATTCAAAGCTTTAGCTGTCAATTCAAAACGAACTTGATCATTCCCTTTTCCTGTAGCTCCATGAGCGATATAATCTGCTCCCTCTTTGGCTGCGATTTCAACTAACTTCTTAGATATAATCGGACGAGCCATAGCTGTTCCTAAAAGGTATTTGCCCTGATATAGTGCCCCTGCTTTCAAGGTTGGAAAAATAAAATCAGTTATAAATTCTTCCTTAACATCTTCAATATAAATTTTACTGGCACCACTGGCAAGTGCTTTTTCTTCTAAAGGGTCTAATTCTTCTTCTTGCCCGACATCAGCAGCCATGGCAATTACTTCCAGTCCCTTATTTTCTTTTATCCATTGGATAGCAACTGAGGTGTCTAACCCCCCGGAATAAGCTAAAATAACTTTAGACATATATCTCTATCACCTTTCTTTATAAATACTCGGGTTCAAAGTTCCGAGGTTCAAGGTTCACGGTTTCTTGAATCCCGAAACTTTGAACCTAGGCAGACTTGCCCAGGGAACCACAAGGGCTTGCCCCTACATAACTTGGCAAAAACTCGTTCGTCACGCTCGGACTCCCTCCCTGCGCTCTCGCTTGGTAGGAACTCGTAAGCCCTCCCCCGGAGACCTTACCCCCGGGCGACTCACCCCCATCCAACCCATTCGACTCGCTGCGCTTGCTCAGGGCAGGCTTTCTAACCTCTCACCTCTCACTTCCCAATTATGTCGTTACCATCGTGCCAATTCCCTTGTCTGTAAAAATTTCTAGCAATATGGAGTGCGGTAAGCACCCGTCAATAATATGGGCGCTACCTACCTGCCCGGCAACAGCTTTTAAGCATGCTTCCACTTTTGGTATCATGCCACCACTTATTTTCCCCTCTTTTATCAGTTGCAAGGCTTGTTTTTCAGACAAAGAAGAGAGAAAGGAAGCTTTATCTTGCGCCTGTAAAAAAATTCCTTCTACATCGGTTAAAACTAAAAGCTTTTCTGCTTGCAGAGCTGCTGCCAGATGTCCAGCAGCATGATCAGCGTTAATATTAAGAGTTTCATCTTTTGTTGTTATACCAATGGAAGAAATGACTGGAATATAATCCTGTTGGCTGAGAACAGAAACTACATCTGCATTAACCTTGGTTATATCTCCCACAAAGCCTAAATCAACATCGCTTTCCTTTTCCTGACCTTCAAGTTTAAGAGGAGCATGTTTTTTACCCACAAAAAGGTTGCTGTCCTTGCCGCTCAATCCGACTGCTTTTCCTCCCTGGGAGTTAAAGATACTGACAATTTCTTTGTTGATTTTACCCGATAATACCATTTCCGCTATCTCCATGGTTTCTTTATCTGTCACCCTCAGACCTTGAACAAACCTAGATTTAAGTCCCAAACGAGCCATAAAATCAGTGACTTCTTTTCCTCCTCCATGTACTACAACCGGATTTATGCCGATATATTTTAGGAGAATAATATCTAATATAATAGACTTTTTCAAAGCATCACTAACCATAGCCTGCCCACCATATTTAATAACAAAGGTTTTCCCAGAAAATTTTTTAATATAAGGTAAAGCTTCAATTAAAATCTCTGCTTTAGCAATTAGTTCTTGCATATTATCTCCCCTCTTTTTTTCATCTTTAGCTTCTGTAGCTACCGTTTATAGTTATATATTCATGGCTTAAATCACAACCCCAAGTAATTACTTGCTGTTCTCCACTATTCAGATTTACAGTAAGAATAATCTCCTCTTTTATCAGTATTTTTTTTACTTTTTCCTCATCAAACAACACTCCCCTGCCGCTGGCTGCTACTTGCATATCTCCAAGGTAAATATCAACTTTTTCCGGCAAAAATTCAACCCCACTGTTGCCCATCGCTGTAATTATTCTTCCCCAGTTGGCATCTTCACCAAAAAAAGCAGTCTTAACTAAGCTTGAGTTTAAAATACTCCTGCCCAAGAGTTTACCTGTATGAAAATCAGGAGATTTTATAACCTTTACCTCAATAAATTTGGTAGCTCCTTCACCATCTCGCACTATCATCTTAGCCAATTCTGTACAAAGAGCAATCAGAGACTTTAAAAAAATAAAATAGGCTTCGTTTTTAGTTTTTATTAGAGGGTTATCTGCTTTGCCATTTGCCATAATGATAACTGTATCATTGGTGCTGGTATCTCCGTCGACTGTGATCATATTAAAAGAAATATCTACAGCGGCTTGCAAAGCCTCCTGTAAGAGAAAATCTTCTATTTTTAGATTAGTAGTGATAAAAGCAAGCATAGTAGCCATATTGGGATGAATCATGCCGGAACCCTTAGCCATGCCTCCCAAAGTAACAGTTTTCCCCTCTATCTCTAAACAACAAGCAAATTCTTTAGCTTTTGTATCTGTAGTCATGATTGCTTCTGCCGCCTTGCCAGCACCCTCCTCAGACAAACAAGTTACTGCCTGATAGATTCCTACCTCTATTTTAGGCATCGGTAAATATTCGCCTATCACTCCGGTAGAAGCTACCATAACTTCTCGACTATTTTTCAGGTTCAAAGCTTTTGCGGTCAATAAAGCCATCTTCTCTGCATCCTTGATGCCTTTTTCCCCAGTGCAAGCATTAGCACAACCACTGTTTATAACTACGGCTCTGTGTAAATCTGCTCCTAAATGTTCTCTACTAACTAAAACAGGAGCTGCCGCAAATCTGTTAGAAGTAAAAACTCCTGCTGCTAGGGCTGGTTCAGAGGAATAAATAAGAGCTAAATCTTTATCCCCATTTTTTTTGATGCCAGCAGAGATACCTGCTGCCAAAAAACCCGGCACAGCCGTAATTCCCCCACTAATCTCACGCATGGTAAAATCCTTCCTTCTTTAAAAAAATTTTACGTACGGCCAGCTAACTTCAGGACGACCACTTCTAAGCAAGAACTAACTCTCGTCGCAATTCATTCCCACTTATTCACTTACAGCCGCAGGCTAACTTACCCACTTACAGCCGCAGAGCCTGCCCTGAGCGCAGTCGAATGGGCTGACTTACTTAAATCAACCCTTCTTCTTCTGGCCATCCCTGCAAAATATTCATGTTTTGAACGGCCTGACCAGCTGCTCCTTTTACCAAGTTGTCAATAACTGAAACAACAATAAGCCTGTTGTTTCTGGCATCTAATCTCAAAGAGATATCACAAAAATTTGTTCCTGTCACATGACGCGTTTCCGGCAGTTCAGGCGGCAGCAGTATCCTGACAAATTTCTCTTTAGCGTAGTATTCTTGGTATAAAGAAAATATTTCTTCCTGGTTAATGTTCTCTGTCAATTTTAAATAAACAGTATTCAAAATGCCTCTGGTCATTGGTATCAAATGCGGTGTAAAATTAAGAATTATATTCTCTCTCGCCAGCATGGCGGCTTGTTCTTCAATTTCCGGCACATGCTGGTGCTTACCAAGCCTGTAGGCTTTAAGATTTTCATTACATTCCGGAAAATGAAAAGGAAGCTTTGCCCCACGACCAGCTCCTGAGACGCCAGATTTAGCATCAATAATAATAGACGTCAAATCTATTAGCTTATTTTTTAGAGCAGGTAATAAAGCCAGCAGAGCAGCCGTCGGATAACAACCGGGGTTAGCTATCAATTTTGCTGTTTTAATCTTTTCCCTATTTAATTCCGGTAAGCCATAAACACTATCTACCAACAATTCTTTTGACTGGTGTTTATATCCATACCACTCCTCGTAGAGGGTAGCATCACTTAAACGAAAATCACCGCTCAAATCAATAACTTTTTCCACAGCGGAGAGCATTAGCGGTACTTTTTCCTGAGAAAGACCATGAGGTAAAGCAGAAAACACCAAATCTGTTTCTGATTTTAATTCTTCCCGATCGAATCGGTTTAAAACATAGTTAAACAAACCCCTAAATTCCGGATAAACAGCATCAAAAGAACTTCCAGAATAACTTTCGGAAGTGATAACAGTTATTTTAACTTGGGGATGTCGCAGGAGAATCCGTACCAGTTCTTTACCTGCATATCCAGTAGCACCAACAATACCAACTCTCAACATAGGATTTAGCCTCCCACATCTTGTCTTTAAATTAATAGATTGTGATAAGGACTCGTAGGTTTTCTAACGTTTTAGGACCTATACCAGAAATCTCAATCAATTCGCCTATATCCTTAAAAAACCCATGCTGCTCTCGATATTTTACAATAGCTGCTGCCCGAGTTGGTCCAATACCGGGCAGGGTTTCCAATTCCGAAGCTGAGGCTGTATTGATATTTATACGAGTACAGAGAGGAACAGCAGAAACGCCGTCTGGCAAAGCTACTCTCGCTTTAAAAGGGATTGCTATCCTCTGACCGTCATAGAGAGGTTGGGCTAAGTTAAAAAGATGTTCATCAGCTTCAGGGAGAGGACCACCGGCAGCTGCAACAGCATCAGAAGCCCTAGCCCCTAGTAGAAGAGAATAGACCCCGGGATTTTTTACCGCCCCGGCCACATGAACCATCATAGCTGCAGGCTTTTCCATATCTGTAGCTGTATCTTCTGCTTCTCTTTCTATACTTTCGAGTAAAGAAGAAGGAAGCAAAAAGGTGCTGGTATACCAGCGCCATCCTACTATAGAACCTATAATCAAGACCAAAACTATTATTCCTGCAATGTCTTTCTTGCGGTTAAACTCCACCACTTTATCCAGCCTCTCTAAATTTTTCTACTGACCCACCGGGGCAACCACAAGGGATTGCCCCTACTGGCTCGTGCGAGCAACTTCCTCTTTTAACCTTTTCCCCTCGTTCCTCACTTACTCACTAACTTACTACCAAATTTAACAGCTTATCAGGCACAGTGATAATTTTACGAATTTCGCCATTTTCTAGATACTTTTGTATCTTGCCCTCCTGACGAGCAAGACTCAACAGTTCTTTTGCCATTGTGCCAGCAGGAACATTAATACGTCCTCGTACCTTACCGTTAACCTGAACTACCACTTCCACTTCAGTAACTTCCAGAGCCGATGGATCGTGTTCTGACCACGGCATCAGATGAATACTTGTCTTTTCTCCTATTTTTTGCCACAATTCTTCTGTCATATGGGGGGCAAAAGGAGCCAGCATAAGAAGTAGCTGTTTAAAAGATTCTTTTAGTAAAGATGGCTCCGGTTTATCTTTTTCGTTGACATAGGCATAAAGAGAATTAACCAATTCCATAATCGCACTTATAGCGGTATTAAAGTTGAACCTTTTTTCTATATCCTCCGTTACTTTTTTCAATGCTGCATGCACGGCAAATATAAGTTTTTTTTCTAAGGGTTCTTGTTTTTTGCTGCTACTTTCTACCTGCTTACCCTCAAAAAGATAGCTATAATCATGCACCAAACGCCAAACCCTCTTTAAAAATCGATAGCACCCTTCTACTCCTTGGTCATTCCAGTCTAAGGCTTTTTCGGGTGGCGAAGCAAAAAGGATAAAAAGTCGCCCTGTATCTGCACCATATTTTTCTATTATTTCATCCGGTGTAACTACATTACCCTTGGATTTAGACATTTTAACGCCGTCTTTGTTTACCATACCTTGAGCTAAGAGATGTGTAAAAGGTTCCTTTGCTCCTAGCAAACCAGCGTCATATAAAACCTTTGTAAAAAAACGAGCGTAGAGAAGATGCAGTATAGCATGTTCTATCCCCCCAATATACTGGTCGACAGGCATCCATGAATCCACATCCTTCCCAGCAAAAGGAGCTTCTTGATAATCAGGACTGCAATAACGCAAAAAGTACCAAGAAGAACAAATAAAAGTATCCATGGTATCTGTTTCCCGTCTAGCAGCTCCACCACATGCCGGGCAAGAAGTTTCCAGAAATCCTTTATGTTCAGCTAAGGGAGAACCGCCACCTTCTTTAAACTGCACATCATAAGGTAGCTCCACTGGAAGTTGCTCCTCCGGTACAGGTAAAACGCCACATTTTTCACAGTAAATAATCGGAATAGGTGCTCCCCAATAACGCTGACGAGAAATGAGCCAATCTCGCAAACGATAGGTGATTTGAGAATCGCCTTGTCCGGTATCTTTGAGATATGATGTTATCTTTTGAATAGCTTCCTTACTGGACATACCGCTAAAGTTTCCTGAATTTACCAAAATACCATATTCCTCAAAAGCCTCCGTCATGCTTTCGGCTGTTAACTTTTTGTTGTCTGCAGGCAAAACAACTACCTTTACAGGTAAATCGTATTTTGAGGCAAAAAGAAAATCTCGCTGATCGTGCGCCGGAACTCCCATAACAGCTCCTGTGCCATAAGTCATCAAAACATAGTTGCCTACAAGAATGGGAATTTCTGACCCGTTAAGAGGATTAATAGCCCAACCCCCTGTAAAAACACCTTCTTTTTCTATCTCTGTGGTCGTACGGCTTCTCTCGTTTAATCCTTTTACGCTCTCTACAAAATTTCTAACCTGCTCTTGGGTGGAAGAACCTCTGATTATTTTTTCTACTAACGGATGCTCCGGAGCCAAAATCATAGAGGTAACCCCAAACACAGTATCAGCCCGAGTAGTAAAAACAGATATTTTTTCTTTTAAACCCCTGATAGGGAACTGTATTTCTGTCCCCTCACTACGCCCAATCCAATTCTGCTGCATAGTTTTCACTCGTTCAGGCCAGCCGTCAAGTAAGTTTAAATCTTCTAAAAGCCTGTCCGCATAAGCAGTGATTTTTAGAAACCATTGCTCCAGATCTCGATCGGTCACAGAAGAACCACAACGCCAGCAGGCACCATCCTCTACCTGTTCATTAGCTAAAACAGTCTGACAATCAGAACACCAGTTAACAGAAGCCTTTTTCCGGTAGGCTAGACCTTGTCTGTATAAAAGCAGAAAAAGCCACTGGCTCCAACGATAATAATCAGAATCACAGGTGGTAACTTCTCTTTCCCAATCATAACTCAATCCCAATGCTTTTTGTTGCTTCTTCATTTCTTCTATATTGGAAGATGTCCAATCAGAAGGATGTACACCTCGTTCAATGGCAGCATTTTCTGCCGGCAGACCAAAAGCATCCCAACCCATAGGGTGCAAAACATTATACCCTCGCATAGTCAAAAAACGAGCCAAAACATCTCCAATAGAGTATACTCGCATATGCCCCATATGCAACTTGCCGGATGGATAGGGAAACATCTCTAGACAATAAAACTTTTTGCGATTTTTGTCCTCACTTGATTTAAAGAAATTACTTTTCTGCCAATAGTTCTGCCATTTTTGTTCTATTTCTCCAGGGTTATATTTCTGCACTACTCTTCCTCCCACTTCTTACTTCCCACTTCTAGCGAAACTTCCGACGCATGTGCCCAGAGCCTTTCCAGGTTATAAAATTTACGCTCCTCTTCCTGAAAGATATGTACTACTACATCTCCAAAATCTAGGAGAATCCAGCGACCTTCTTTCTGCCCAACTTGAGTTAGTGGAGCTATCTCTTTCTTTTTAAATTCCAATAAAATAAACGCTGCCAGAGCTTGTGCGTGGCGCTCTGATGAGCCGCTTAAGATAATAAAATAGTCTGCAATCAAAGAAACCTTGCCGATTTCTATAACTTTTATATTAACACCCTTTTTTTCTTGGGCCATATGCACTGCCATGCTGGCTTTATTCTTTGCCGTTAATATCAATCATACACCTCCTTTCCAACTTCTAGCTTCGCACCTCTCATTTTTCGTTTCTAACTTCCCATTCCTCTTTCCTAATTCCTAAAATCCTGCCCAACAATAACTGTAACCATAACTTCGGGAAAAGATTCTACCTCTTGTAACAAATCCGCTCCCTGTAAAATAACAGCTATATCTTTAGCCGGGCTCATGTTTTCCTGACGACTAATAACTTGTGTCTGGCGATAGTCAAAATGATCAGCATTATCAATTCTTATCACTTTAAATCCTTTTTCCTTTAGAAAATCTGCTACCTGACCAGCAACACCTGCAAATCCGCTACCATTCAAGACTTCAACCGTAATCTGATCACGCGGCATTACAACAACTTCACCAGTCAAGAAATCGAAGAAAAAATCCAAAGACATCTTATCCACAACGAAATATAAAACTTCACTATCAGCAACATCAGAGACAACCCATTTCCCGGGAAGAAGATTAACCTGCCAATCAGCTGGCAGTGTAATCTCTTTACTCCTATCCAATAAAATACTTAGCTGTCGCCAAGTGAGGTTAGTTTCCATAAAAGATAAATTCTCTCGCACCAAAGTAGGCCAACGCCAAAAAGGAGTTTCTCCTGCCAATTCTTTGGTAAAAGCAAGTACTTCTCGCTCCTGTCTAGCTATTTCAGCAAGAAAAACTTCTTTCTCTTCCGCTGTTGTAGGAGAAATAAAAGGACCGGGCACAGGACTTTCTAGACCTTGCATCTTTTTTAAATTAGAAAATAGGCTACAAGAATCCAATGCCAGATAATAATGCACAGGCTCACCTAGAAGTCTTATCAGGCTATTTATCACCTCTGAAACTCCAGCAGCAGTATAAATATCAGCCAGAGTTGTTTCCCCCTGAACCAAAGTATTTCCAAGCAAAACAAGAGCATAAGGTCTAGTTTCATGGTTACTAATAAAATAAATAAGCTGCAATTCCATGTTATCAGGTTTCCCCTGTAACAGCAAGGCTAAATAATTGACTCTCGGAGAATCTACAGCTCCAGCACTTAAATCAGTAGCCCAATTGTCCCGGTTGGTCATACTATTAAAAACAGTTATTGTATTGAAGCCTATTCCGATTATGGCAACAAGGACTACTGTCAAAAAGAAAAAAACTATCTTCTTTTTCCTTAGGCGTACTTGGTGGGATCTGCTACGGACAAGAGGATAACGCCTCACTTCTAATCTCCCCTTTTTTCTTTTTCCTCATGTAAAAGATCATTCCAAAAATCAACAGTACCAAGATAAAAAGATAACCTTCTTGCTAGTACACGATTTATAGTTATTTCTACTGCCTTCAGCATACCTTCCCGAAAATCTGCCTCTATTAAGCGACGCAACTCTTCTACCCCCGGGAAACTACGCAAGGGCTCAATCATATCTGCTACATAGATTATACGAGCCAGAGTACACATATTTTTTTTACCACAAGTATGATAGGTCACAGCTTCTAAAACTTCTCTATCCCTAATCCCCAACTCCCTTTTAATCATAAAAGCACCTACAGGACCATGTAATAATAAAGGGTTCTGTTGGAGAAAAGAACCTAAAGCCAAACCAGAGGACTCTGCTTCTGCCAGAAGATCATGGGGACCTAGTTCCCGGGCGCAATCATGCAATAACCCAGCTAAAGCAGCTTTTTCTTCAGAAACACCTTGTTTTAATGCTATTATAGATGCTGTCTGACTAACCCTCAGAGAGTGCTCGAAAAGCTCTTTTGATATTCTGAGTTGTAGAAAATTTAGAATTGCTTCGTCTATCCGCTTTTCTATAACCATTCACCTGTCTTCGACACAGCGACTTTAGTTTCCTTCTCTCAAAAAATAAAAAAGGCAACAGATGTTGCCTTTTAACTCTCTCTAGGTTTTGCTTCATTTACTACAATTTTTCTACCGCTTATTTCTGTTCCATTCAAGGTCGAAACAAGAGTGTCTACATTTTCATCCGCTACTTCCACAAAACCATAACCTTTTGATCTGCCTGTTTCTCTTTCTGTTATTATTCTGCAATCTAGAGCTCCACCATGGTCGGAAAAAACAGCTTTTAGCTCTTCTTCCGTAATGCTCCAGGGAAGATTGCCAACATATAAGGTTTTTGTCATATCTATATAAAACACCTCCCTTAGAAAAAAATAGCATTATAACATATTATAAAAAAAAGACAGTGAATTTATACATTTTATTTACTGCCACAGATTATTTTTTATTATATAATGCTCCACAGCTTCCGGAGTAAGGTACTTTATTGTTTTACCTTCTCGCACTCGCTCCCGGATAGCAGTAGAAGAAATAGCCATAGCTGGGATTTCTAACAAATGAACCTTTTTCAGAATAGAGGGGTATGCTGGGCTGATAGTTTCCTGAATACGAGAAAGATTATATCCTGGCCTAGAAGCAGCAATAAACTGACAAGAATTTAAAAGCAAAGGGTAGTCCTTCCAAGTTAAAATATCTAAAATAGCATCAGCACCGGAGATAAAATAAAAACTAGCCTTACCTTCATATAAATTTCGAAATGCATTAATAGTATTAATGGTGTAGGTAGGGCCTTCCATAGCACACTCAATTTCAATACGAGAAACAGTAAAATAGGGATTAGTGATTACAGCTAAAACGGCCATCAGGTAACGGTGTTCCGGATCGCTCACACCTTGTCCTTCTTTATGTGGCGGATCACCCACCGGGACAAAAACTACGTGATCCAGATTAAATTGTTGGCGAGCTTCTTCTGCCGTAACCAAATGCCCCATATGAATAGGATCAAAAGTACCCCCCATTATACCAACCCTGTTCACCTCTTTGCCCACCTTAAGCTGCAGCATATAAAATATCTCCTTTTAACAACATAGTCCCCTTTTAATCCTGATACTCAAACTCATAAGTACCCACACGCACAGTATCTCCAGATTTGACCCCCTGTCTTTTGAGCTCTTTTTCTAAACCTGCTTTATTAAAAACTCTCTGCAATCTCTGCAAGGCTTCGGAACTTTCAATATCTGTCATAGCTGCCAACTTTTCAAGACCGCGCCCCTTAACAATAAATACTCCTTCCTCCTTTTGAACAGTAAAACCTTTTTCCGGTGCTGTATATCTTATATGAAGAACTTCCTTCTCTGGAGAAACAATCTTCTCTCTTGCCACCGTATCTCGAAGCAGTTTTGCTACCTGATAAAGAAGCTCCTTTACTCCTTCACCAGTGACGGCAGATATAGCATAAACTTTCTCTTCATTTAACAACTCTTGCAACGCTGACAGATTTTCAACTGCCGACGGAAGTTCGCATTTATTAGCTGCAACTATTTGAGGTTTTTTAGACAAATGAGAGCTATAACGAAACAACTCCTCTTTAATCTTTTGATAATCATCCCTGGGATCTCTGCCTTCAGTAGCAGCTATATCAACCATATGTAATAAAACTTTAGTCCTCTCCACATGCTTAAGAAATTCATGTCCTAACCCGACGCCCAAATGAGCTCCTTCTATTAACCCTGGTATATCCGCCACCACAAAATCTATACCCTCTTCCAACCGTACCACTCCCAAATTAGGTTGTAGAGTCGTAAAAGGATAGGACGCTATCTTGGGCTTGGCTTGTGAAATACGAGATAAAAGTGTGGATTTCCCAGCATTAGGGAACCCAACAAGACCTATGTCAGCAACTACTTTCAGCTCCAACAAAAGATTCACTTCTTCTCCAGGCTCACCTTTTTCTGCTATCCGTGGAGCACGACAACGAGCATTAGAAAAATGAGTATTACCCATACCTCCCTGACCTCCCCTAGCCACAACAACTCTTTGTCCTGATTGTACCAAATCTGCTAGGAGATCTCCCTTTTCCACCTCATAAATCTGTGTTCCCAAGGGAACTTTTACAATTATATCTTGCCCAACGTGACCTTTAGAGTTTTTCCCTTGACCATGAGCACCCCGTGGAGCTTTAACCTGCTGACGATAACGAAAATCAAGCAACGTTCTTAAATTTTGATCTGCCTCCAAAACAACGGAACCCCCACGCCCACCTTCGCCACCATCAGGTCCACCATGAGAAACATATTTCTCTCTACGAAAGGAAACAACCCCATTTCCGCCGTCTCCTCCCTTAACCAAAATTTTTACACTATCTATAAACATTTTATCACCTTTATACACAATTTTGATTTCAAATCGTCAAAATGGAATAACAAAATAAGTAACCACGGACTGATAATATAAGTTGATTACCGTTCTACAAAACTTACCCAAAAGCAATACTACATTTGACAAAAAACTCCCCGTCTATTCTTTTTTCCCCGATAGCAATATTACTATCAGAAATCACTTTCTCTTCTTTTAAATATGTTCGCAATTCCCCATAGGTATAGTAAGAAGATGGGTAAATTATATTAACATCCAAAAAACTCCTATTTACTTCTTTTGAAGTAAAGTTAAGGGCTACACTTTTAGAATAAGAAGAAGAACGCAGGTAGGACTGCAAAGAGTCAATAATAGTAATAGCATCACTATCAAGAGATGCAGGAACAGAAAATGTGGGAGCAATCTCCAGTGTCATGGGAATTTCTGCCGGGACGGAAAAAAGCAAACCTCCGGCGGCAGAGATTAACTTAGGGGATTCTAAACGAACAATTTCTTTAAAGGATTGTGTTTTTTCACCAAGACAGTTGACGGCCTGCTCTAGTCTTCTTTTTTTTCCCAATTGGGCAAGACAGTATATGATTTGCAAGTGATTCATGAGTTCATGACGCAGGAAACGAACAACACTATCCGTTTCCTGTAAAGGCTTCCTAGGTAAAAACCGCAAAAACGCCCCTTCTCTTTTATTAAACATAGAAACGGCAACCAAAAGAGTCCCCGAAAAAAGAGGCAAAAAAGAGGATGGAATCTGCAAAACACGAATACATAAGAATGAGAGCAAAGAAGATAGAAAGAAAATAGTTAAAAGGATACTTAACCATTTTCGATAATTCTTAACCAATGACAAACCCCTTTCTTTTTCTAAACACAGCAAAAATTACTTTCGTGCATTATATGTTTCAAGCATTCTTAACAACCCTAATAAGACCGATAGGAGTTTGAGCATTTTCCTGCCCCATAGGATTATCTCGGAGAATCTTTCTAATATTTAATTCTTTAAGCTTGTCTGATGACCATCCCATAATATACCCATCAAAATCATTTATATCCGCAATAATTGCGTGACAGCCAGTTTCTTTGAATATTTTTCTGGCAACTTCTGTAGGGTTTTCGCTAGGCAATATTATATAGTTCCAGTACGGTGCGCCTTGTCCACCACTCATGCCATCAATACCACGCACCTTCTCGCCTACGATACGATAAAAGACACCTTTTATCCCCAAAATTTTTGTAACGAGGCTACAAAAAGCTGCAACTAAAATCCTTAATAAACCAACCTGCTCAATAGACACCTGCATTTTTTGAGGAGTACCAATTCCTCTCCCCCGATCTGATTTGGTTACAAACTTATAAAGAAAACGAGCAAAAAAACTAGGTCTAACATTTTCTATATTTATTATTCTCTGCTGACTATTAGCAAGTGCCTTATCACTGATGAAAATAATATCTCCCTCGCACAAAGATCCTCGAGTGTAAGTAGTGACAACCTCTACCATATCTTCTCCTGGTTGTATAAAGTGAGTCTTAAATAATATTATCTCATAAGTCCTATTATCTACATGCTGATACGATCTCATAACTGAAAGGTCTTTAGATATTACTGTAGCCATTTAAAAGCACCTTCTTTATTATTAACAAAATTTCTAGAAAAAGACCCGGAAATCCGGGTCTTTTTGTTAGTTCAGCACTTCCTGAGAAGGGTTAACACTGACCTGTTTTCTGAGCTTGCCAATACGTTCAAAAGAAACTACACCTGTAATTTTGGCAAATAAAGTATCATCATTACCCCTGCCAACATTAAGACCAGGATGTATCTTTGTTCCCCTCTGGCGAATCAATATGCTTCCAGCAGTAACAGTTTGTCCGGCATATCGTTTAACACCCAGCCGTTTGGCATTACTATCCCGACCGTTTCTGGAACTACCAACACCTTTTTTATGAGCCAAGATAGTCACCTCCTTATCTAGATATAATTTTTGCCATACTAAGATTCAATTTTTTCAATAATTACCTGCGTAAAGGACTGACGATGACCCTGCTTACGCCGATAATTCTTTTTGGCCTTAAACTTAAAAACGATTATTTTTTTCCCCCTACCATGCTCCTTAACTTTTCCTATTACCCTAGCACCTTCCAGCAGAGGTCGCCCTATTTGCAACGTTTCTCCGTCATTAACAGCAAGAACCCGATTAAAAATTACCTCTTCATCTTGCCCTGGAGATAGTTTCTCCACTACAATACTACTACCCTCAGTTACCCTGTATTGTTTGCCTCCTGTTTCAATAATAGCCTCCATAAATTCTCTAACACCTCCCACTTCAGACTCGCCGGGATAGTACAGGCACTCATTTAAAAGTTTGAAAAGCCTGTCCCGAGCGGTTACAAAGGCAGGTACTGCCCATCTCGTGCAATTGTAGCACAGCAAACAGTTTCTGTCAATCAACTCAGCCTCTAAACAATTTATAAAAACTTAGGCTTTTCTGTAAACTAATCTTTTTGCCAAATACCTCAATACTGCCGCTTTCTCTCCCAAAGGTTGCAGGCATTCTAGGGCTTCTCTGTACAGCCTTTCCGCTTCCTGGGAGGAAGCTTCTTGACCTAGAATAGAGACATAAGTAGATTTCTGTAACTTCCGGTCACTGCCAGGCTTTTTGCCTAGAATCTGTTCGTCTCCCATTTCATCCAGCAGATCATCAACAATCTGGAAGGCCAGTCCGATTTTTTCAGCGTATAAAGTAAGGCTAGCTAATGTTTCTTCCTTTGCCCCGGCCAATATAACTCCACAGCGCACGGAAGCTCTGATTAAAGCTCCTGTTTTATTACAGTGAATGAGATCCAACGTCTCCTTATTTATTTGACAATCCTGAGACTTCAGGTCCATGACCTGCCCCCCGATCATACCTCTTATTCCTCCACTGATGGCAATTTCTCTGATAATCATGATAATTCTCTCCGATGGAATCTCCTGCATACTACCAAAATCACTCAAAATCTCAAAAACATAAGTCAACAAAGCATCGCCAGCCAGTATGGCCATGTCTTCACCAAAAACCAGATGATTGGTAGGTTTCCCCCTTCGCAAAGCATCATCATCCATAGCTGGCAAATCATCATGTATCAGGGAATAGGTATGCATAAATTCTAAAGCACAAGCAACAGGCAAAGCCTTTTTATAAGACATACCCACAGCTTCGGCAGTCTCCAGACATAACAGAGGTCTCAATCGTTTACCCCCAGCAAAAAGGCTGTAACTCATCGCCTGGTATATCTCTTCCGGGTAACAACCCTCCGGGGGCAGGTATTCTTTTAAAGCCCTGTTGATAGCCACTATTTTTTCTTTAATTAGCTCTGACGATTCCAATTCTTTTTCGCCTCCATAATTTAAGATATATCACAACTATTTAGGTTCAAAGTTCAAGGGTTCACGGTTGAATTAACGAAACCTGCGCTGAGCATAGTCGAATGTGATTGGACGGCTTGAAGATAAAGTGACCAACCATAAACCTGACAACCTGAGTAATTATAAATATTTATCGCTTTTCAAAATACCAAAAGATATCAACAAGATCAAGATAAACACCATCGAATCCTGCTGCCAATATTTTTGTCAGATAAGAGTTCTCCTCTCCAAAAATAATTTTCTGCCACTCAAGATCCCAAAAATCTACCTTAAAACAACCTGGCCAAGCTGGGTTTTCTTCTCCTAACCAATCAGGAGGGTTATCCTCCCATTCATCTTTCCAATAAAAACGAAAAATTTCAGCCTCTCCAATACTCAAATAGGCAATTACCAAGCGCCTACCACCATTAGCTTTAACTCTTAACGCTTCTACATCATCGTAAGTTAACTTTCCCTCTGCCCAACTATCATAAAAAAGATCAATAATCAAAATATCATAATTTGTCTTTTTAAGTGCCCTTAGATACTCTGCCTTAGTGTCGAATTTACCTGGATTAAGTAAAAACAAAAAATTTCTTGCTTCTGCTAAGGAAGTAATGTCATCATTATTAACATTGTGAGGAAATTCCGGGTAGGTAGGAATACTATATAACCCCCTGCTGCATGGTGTGAAAGATATAAAACCATATGCTTCGTTTCTGGCATATGAATCAGCCACAAAAGAAGGAGTCCAACAATAATCAGTAACCAAAACTTCTAAATTATTATCTTCAGCAATTTTCATGAATGGTAACATACTATCTGTTTTAGATTGACACGAAAGTGCATCATCTTCAGGATATCCGTAAAAAAGATTCTCGCGCCCAATACCGTCAATCGCATTAAGATAACTTATCATCAATCTGCCGGTTTTTGTGCCATCTTTTGTTAAAAGTTCATGCCCATTCTGGGGTATGATGATAAAATTAGGATTAATCCTTCTGCCATAAGCACTAATGCTTTGCACGAGGTTGCGCATATCCCGCCGGTAGCTTCTGGCAACGTTTAGGCATCTTACCGTCAAAGAAACCCCAACAATCAAAACAATTAACAAAATTAGCAGTAACATCTTCATCTTTCATCTATCTCCCCAAACAGAAAACAAAACATCTAGAACAAAGAAGGTTTTAATTCTCTGCAAAGTACATACTTTGAAATTGCTACTTTTCTAGAAGAAACAGTTTGTATTAAGCTTCTAATGTAATCAGGCAAAAAACTGTCATATTTTATTTCCATAATCATCGTAGCTGGTTCTATTGCTCTTAGGAGCACTTGCTCTGCATCAAATAAATCTGTTGTTGAAATCCCTGCACATAGTAGCTTGTCAAAGGTTATTCTTACTCCTGCATAATGCAATATATACGCTTCTCGTTTATAATCCACTATAACTTTAGGTTTTAACAGGCAGTTTTTAAACTCAGCATAAAACATCTGCGAGGTTTGCGTACCGGCCTCTCTTAAAAACTCAATATCATTATACATTATTTTTTTATATTCTTGGCGAGAAATTTGTACAGCTTCTTTTTTGATCAATTGATCAAGCTTACTTTTTTTCTCCAGCTTGATAGTCACAGCACTATTATTATAAATTCTAATTCTAATTTTTTTTCTTTTAATAAGTCCGGTCTGCTTTTCAAACATAAAACTGTTGTCTAGATCATCAAAATAAAGGCTACGAATATAATACCCTTTATCATCCAAAGAATGAGGATCTTGTTGCATCACAAGTTTTAACCTGTGGCGAAGCGTGACATAGTCAAAATAGTTTATATAATATTTCAGCTCATGCCTTGTTTTTGTATTTATGTTTATATCATTCATAAGTAATACCTTCCGCTAGTCATGCAAGTTTTAATCTACTATGAAAGTTCTTACGCCAAAAAAACGTAAATTATCTTCATCTTGATAAATATCAAAGGCTGTTTGTTGATTTCCTTGGTCATCACGCACCACTACTCGCCAAAAATAGTTCCCTGCTGGTAATGGGTTTATGGAAATTTCCGTTCCCACAAGACCGATGTGTTCTATAACAATATTTGCAAACCTAGGTGAATCACTAATCTGGAAATCATAAAAAATAGCATCATTCTGCAGGTCAAACGATTCAGACCACCTGAAAACAAGCTTACCTTCTCTATCGTAAGGAATACCTAGGAAAATCGGCATCGGGTTTTCCATAGCTTTGATAAATTCAACAAAGTTTTTTTCTGGTTTATTAACAATACGCCAAAATTCTGTTTCAAAATCTTCAACCCTTAAACGGCTTGAATCAGGCAAACTATTAACAAACTGCGACACTAGGGGATGATAGCTGTTTAAGAACGACGTCGTTCTTTCAACGGTTATTATCGTATCTAGGAGCAACTCCATCTTGTCTACCAGTGCCTGTACGTTGTCGGGATCTTGGAAAAACCTCCTGTGCAACACAACTCCCCAGTAGTTAGATATACCTCTTTGCCATGGAGCTAGATATGCTGATCTTGCCCTGCCCAACTGTTCCTGAAATCCCCATGCCCCATCATAGTCCCACGGTAGGAAAAACCATGTATTACAATCTGAGGGACTATATAAAAAGAAATCTTGAGAAAGGGTATCTACACTATCAAACAAGATATTAACTGCAAGCCAAGTTAAGTAGTTTTTGCGATTAAAGTGTCTCTCTATCACCTTATTAATACATAGGTTATAATCATTAACATCATCCAACATGCTCAGAAGTTTGCTATGATCATCTCTTCCTCTGATATCAAGAAACCGCTCGAACACATCTCTGTCATAATTCAGATCATTACTGTTCTTTAATTTATCAGGAAAACGATGAAACTCAAAAAACTCTGCTTTATACAAATGCCCATCTACACACAACCCACGAGACCTTAAAAATAACCTGTTCGGTTGTTCAACTAAGGTAAAGAGGCCATAATCTACAAAATCTACGGCAGGAACATCCCCAGATAAATCTTTTATAAACAGATTAATGAACTGTGTCCTCAAACTGGTTATATGAGGAATGATTTCCATATAATCAAAACTCAGTTTGTTGCGAACTCGTGTTAAGTCCGTCGGATGCTTATTAAGATTAACTGTCCAGAGCTCATTCCAAGGACTCATTCTTCGATTCAGTCTAATTTTGAAAGATTTTTGCCTAGGAAGTCTGACTGAAGCTCCCCTAATCTCTATTGTTGCGTTGACATCATTCAAACCAAAACCAAAATAACCAGCAACAGGTCCTTCAGACGTGCCTTCCTGAAAAACAACGTTCACTACAGCTTCAAAATCATCACGACGACACAAATCACTTTTCACATCAGCGAGAGTATATCTCCCTCCACCTTTAACGGTAACATAAAGAAATAAAATACTACCATCTTCATCGTTACGATATACATCCTGGTTGTCAACTAAATCCGGAGAAACTAGCAACTCGCCGTTATCCGTTGGTTGTAGTATTTCCTAGCAGGCAAGAGAAAAGCAAGTTGAAAAAATAACAAAAAGAATAGTTACTAACAATAAAAATTTCTTTTTATTAGCCAATTATATTCTCCTCCTTTTTTGTTTAAAATCAAGAAATATGTTCCCCACTATAACGTATTAGGACAGTATCACTCACTCCGTTAATAGAAGACAACTTCTCCACAAACGAGGTGTCCTCTCCTGTCAACCTTAGCTCAACAACTAATTCCATCTTTCCCCGGGCAAGAGTTTTTGACTTCACCCAAGTTCATGATTTTTAAAAAAGAATCCTTTAAAATCAATGGTCTACAGGTT